>JBIIGH010000028.1:0-15151 GCA_044236565.1 Algoriphagus sp.
AAGTGCTTCCAAAATTATCCAAGGGCCTGCCGATGAAGTAGTAGCGCAGCTAGAAACCGACCTGCATACCGTAGCGCTATTGATGACCCATAATTTTGACTACGAACTCCGAGTTCTCGAAGAATTGAACACCCGTATGCTTCCCTACATCGGCATTTTGGGTCCAAAGCGAAAGACTGACAAGCTGATCACCCGCTTGGAAGAAAAAGGGATTCCAGTGTTTCGTGATGCCCTTTATGCTCCAATTGGGCTTGATTTGGGTGCCGAAACCTCAGAAGAAATCGCACTCTCTATTTTTGCGGAAATTGCTGCTGTGCTTCGTAAGAAAGCAGCAGGATCCCTTCGGGACAAGCAAGGCCCTATTCACGAGGTAGGCGAATGAAAACGGGAATTATTCTTTTGGCTGCTGGTTCATCTTCTCGTTTGGGTAGAGCCAAGCAACTTATTGAATTTCAAGGTAAAACATTGATTCAAAAAGCCATTGATGAAGCCAATAAGTGCCAGGCAGATAGCCTTGTAGTAGTGCTTGGCGCGAATGCAGAACTGATCCTAACTGGCTTTGATATTACGAGTACTCCGTTTATTGTTAATTCGGATTGGCAACAGGGCATGTCCTCCAGCATGCAGGCAGGTCTTCGCTTTTTGATGGAAAATGAAGTGATCGAGCAAGTGGTGTTGATGTTATGCGATCAACCTTTTGTGGATGCTTCCCTCCTAAATAAATTGATTAACTCAAAGAAGACATCCGGCAAAGGAATCGTGGCGGCTGCTTATTCCAATACTTTGGGAGTGCCTGCACTTTTCGATAGGCGTTATTTTGAGGAGTTAGTACAATTGACCGGATCTGAAGGGGCCAAGAAGGTTATTTTTAATCATCAGGCAGAGGTACATGCGCTTGATTTCCCGCTAGGAGCAGTGGATTTGGATACAGAAGAGGATGTAAGCCAATTCCTCATTCGATATCCGCAAAAAAATCTTCCAAATCCAAGCTAAACCCTTCCAATACCTTGGAATGGAGCACATCGCCCGAGGTCATCAATTTGGAAGGGATGTAGTGGTCATTTACTAGGGTATATTGGAAAATATTTTGATAATCTGGATGGATTACCCAATATTCAACTACCCCATGCGATTCATAGAGCTGGTATTTAAACTTCAGTTCGGTTTTGGTATTTCCAGGAGAAAGAATTTCAACTACCAAATCTGGAGCTCCGAGGCAACCTCTTTCGTCTAATTTTTCGGGATTGCAGATTACACAAATATCCGGCTGGACCACATTAAATATTTGATGATCTTCCTTGGAATCTTTGGGAAATCGAACATCAAAAGGAGCAGCATAAACCTCACAGCGTTTTCCTTCCAAAAATTGATAGAGTTTGGCTGCAAGTTTTACAGAAACTCGTTGATGTAATCGTTTGAGTGCTGCCGCAGCTTTTTTGAAAATTTTGCCGTTAATCAACTCCACCACTTCTTCAAACTGCCAAGTCAAATAGTCCGCATAGGAATATTTGCCGTAGGAAGCATCTGGTTCTTCGACTAAATCTGGTTTTTTGGGATCCATGCTTCAAGTTACACTCGATGTTCCACAGTTCTTCCTTCGGGTAAAGAAAAGATAAGGTGATTTTTATCAGGTTTGTCTCAATTGCTCGATCACCGATCTTACCCAAGAGACAGCATGATCTACGCTTTCAGCCCTCGTGCTTTTCCCCAAACTAAATCGAATGCAGGCCCTACCCAAGTCAGCAGAGAGTCCCATGGCTTGCAGCACATGGCTGGGCTTGGGCGAGATGGAGCTACAGGCTGAGCCCGAACTAACAGCTACTTTCAGATTGACCCGCTGCAAGAGTTCCTCCCCCTCTACCCCTTCGAAAGCGAGGTTGCTCACATGGGAAAGGCGATTGTCCAAACTTCCATTTCTCAGAACACCAGGAAGGGATAAGAGCTGAGATTCTAGGCTATCTCGAAGGATTCCAAGTCGTAGGGCTTCCGATTCCATATTTTGCATGCGAAGGCTTGCCGCTTTGCCAAAACCCACGAGGGAGGGTACATTTAAAGTTCCACTTCGAAATCCTTTTTCATGCCCTCCCCCATGGATTTGGGCAAGGGGCTTGGGTAATGGGTGATTGTGGCGGATATACAAGGCACCCACGCCTTTGGGACCATACAATTTGTGGCCAGAAAAGGCCATGAGGTGAATCCCTTGTGTATGGACAGGTATTTTTCCTACCGCTTGCACCGCATCCGTTAAAAAAATAAGCTGATGCTTTTCTGCTAGTTGTGCGATTTCGGTAATGGGATGAATCAAGCCCGTTTCGTTGTTGGCCCACATCAAACAAATCATTTTGGTATGTTCACCTATTTGTGCCTCCAATTCATTCAAGTCGATCTCTCCATCCGAATTTACCGGCAGGTACGTCACTTCCGCTCCCGACTGCTCCAGTTGTTCGAAGGTATCTAACACTGCTTTGTGCTCGGTCTGGCAGGTGATGAAATGCTGCTTTTGCCCTTGATAGCGTTCAAAAATCCCTTTTATGGCCAAATTAAGGGATTCGGTGGCTCCTGATGTAAAAATAATCTCCTTAGACTGTGCTCCAATCAACCCAGCCAAAGAAGCTCTTGCTTCTTCCACTGCCTGCTCTACCATCCAGCCGTAGGGATGGTTTTTGCTGGAAGCATTGCCAAAATGCGTACCCAAATAAGGGATCATCGCTGAGATGACTTCTTCATCGCAGGGAGTTGTGGCATTGTAGTCAAGGTACTCGGGATAGTTCATGGGACTAAACTACTCTTTTTGATTCTTTTTTTGTTTAAAGAAAGGAGACATCTTGCAGCAAGAACTAATTTTCATGCATGCAAGAATCCTGGAGCTTTGAACTTCCCAAATGCACTACCCTTCCAGAAGGACTTGAAGTCGTCATGCAGCTAAAGCAAATTGAATTGGGGATTTTTCTCAGTTACTACTACAAAAAAGGGGGAGCCGTTGTTGAAAAGGTGTCCCAGGCCTCTGAAACACAGTTTACCTCCCATATCTCAGGCACCCTCTCCGTTGCTTTTGACCTGATCTACTTCAATGCCTGCAGGGATATCCATCAGCAAGAAAGAGGAGAAATGGAACTTCAAGTCATCTGGGATGAAGGAAAAAAGATCCTTCGCCTACAGGGTGAAGATTGGCCTACCCGAGATGGGGATGAAATTTAGCCTACCCAATTTGCTTTTAGAAGCACATCGAAGCCTTTCCCCGTTGTAATTCCTAGCATTTGCCGTATTTTTGAGTCCAACTATTGGAAGAATGAAAGAAGCTACCGAATCCCTAAATTTTATTGAGCATATCGTTGAGGAAGACCTGACTGCTGGCTTTCCCAAGGAAAAATTGTGTTTTCGCTTTCCACCAGAGCCCAACGGCTACTTACATATCGGCCATGCCGCTTCAATTTGCTTGAATTTTGGCTTGGGAGAGAAATACGGTGCTCCGGTCAACCTTCGTTTTGATGACACCAATCCTGCCAAGGAAGAACAGGAATATGTGGATGCTATCAAGCGGGATATTGCTTGGTTGGGATTCAAATGGGCCAACGAATGCTACTCCTCCGACTACTTCCAGCAGTTATACGATTGGGCAGTTCAACTTATCCATCAGGGCAAAGCTTATGTAGATCAGCAGAGTTCTGAGCAGATAGCCGAACAAAAAGGTACGCCTACTAGCCCTGGAACAAATAGTCCCTTTAGAGATCGACCAGTAGCGGAGAATTTGAACCTATTTGAGCGCATGAAAAAAGGAGAATTTGCTCCTGGCACTTACCTCCTACGCGCCAAGATTGATATGGCTTCTCCCAACATGCACATGCGTGACCCGATTTTGTATCGCATCATCCATGCACACCACCACCGTACTGGAGATAGCTGGTGCATTTACCCTATGTACGATTGGGCACATGGAGAGTCGGATTACCTCGAGCAAGTATCCCATTCTTTCTGTACCCTAGAATTCAAGGCACACCGGGAGCTCTATGATTGGTACTTGGATCAGATCATCGATCCCAAGAAACTTCGTCCCAAGCAGCGTGAATTTGCGCGTCGTAACCTAAGCTTTACTGTAATGAGTAAGCGAAAGCTGCTTGAATTGGTGCAGAAGAACGTAGTAAGCGGATGGGATGATCCTCGCATGCCAACTATTTCGGGATTGAGAAGAAGAGGTTACACTCCTACTTCAATCCGTAAATTCAGTGATGTGGGAGGTATTTCCAAGCGAGACAATGTCACGGATGTTTCCTTGCTGGAATTTTGCGTACGCGAAGACCTCAACCAATCTGCCACACGTGTGATGGCTGTATTGAATCCCATCAAGATAGTGCTTCAAAACTATCCAGAAGGCCAATCTGAAATCTTGCATTTGGAAAACAATCCTGAAAAAGTAGATTCAGGAACACACGAGGTACCTTTCTCTAGAGAATTGTACATCGAACGAGAAGATTTCAAAGAAGCAGCTGACGCTAACTTTTTCCGCCTTACCATTGGTCAGGAGGTGCGCTTGAAAAGTGCCTACATCATCAAGGCTGAATCCGTAGTAAAGGATGCACAAGGAAATCTTCTGGAAATTCATGGCAGCTATGACCCAGATTCCAGATCAGGTTCAGGAACAGAGGCGAGCCAGCGAAAGGTAAAGTCTACCATTCATTGGGTTTCTGTAGCGCATGCTATCTCTGCTGAAGTTCGTGAATACGATCGTCTATTTTTGGATGAGTCTCCAGATACTCATGAATCCAAAAGTTACATGGACTTCATCAATCCAAATTCCTTGAAGGTAATTAAGACTGCCTTTTTGGAACCGCATTTGGGTCAGGCGAAATCAAACGAAAGCTACCAATTCCAGCGTCTAGGCTATTTTACCCTGGATCCAGATTCTAAAGCAGGACAATTGGTCTTCAACAAAACTGTTGGACTCAAGGATACCTGGGCGAAGCAAAATGCAGCTCCCACAAATAAGCAGGCATCTCCAGCGAAGCCAGTTGCTTCCGCTCCTCAAGAAGTGAAATCCGCATTGAACGAGATTCAATATATCGGAAAAAAGCTGACCAATCTTTCAGGAGAGAAGTTGGAAGATGCGCTGAATGACATCCGTAAGCAAGCAGAAGGCCTAAGCTACGAGGAGTTGGAACCCCTATTCGCCACTGCTTCCAAGAAAGTGGGAACACGAATAGCTGTTTTGGTTGCGCTTTCGGCACTTTTGGCAAAAGGAACTCCCAAAACTCCAGCAGCTTCGGAATTCATCGCTTCCTGCCAATCGGACGAATCAAACATACTTAGAGAAGAAGCGGCTAAGATTGCTTAAATAGTCCACTGTCGACCGTCCACGGTTAACAGCCCCTCTTCTTGAACTTCAAACCTTTTTCTCTTTGGTTATTGGTACTTGAGTGAATAATCATCAAACCAAAAAAGGCCCCGCAATTTCATGCGGGGCCTTTTTTGGTTTTGCTTAGCCTCTCTTGATTTGCAGCTGGAGGTCTGAAAATTCCTTCTGCTCGATAAAAGGCTGACTTCTGAGTCTTCTACCCGTTGCCGCAAAGATTGCGTTTGCAATCGCACCGCCTGTAGGTGGCAGCGCTGGTTCACCCAAACCAGTTGGATCAAATCCAGAATCCACAAAGTGGGTATCGATTTCAGGTACTTCCTTCAAACGAATCAGGCGATAGGTATCAAAGTTTCGCTGCTTAGGAACACCCGCTTCAAAGGTGAGGTTGGTGTACATTGCATGACCCATGCCGTCTACAATTCCGCCACGAACTTGGTGATTGGCTCCTGTAGGATTAACTACCAAACCACAATCCGTCACGGCCGTGATTTTCTTCAAAGTAGGTACTCCACCTTGCATGTCAATATCCGCTACTTGTGCCACGTACGATTTATGGGAGAAATAAACGCTAAACCCTTGCTTTAGGCTTGGATTCTTGCCCCAATTTGATTTTTCCTTGGCCATTTTGACCACCCCAATCATTCGATCCACATCGTAGCCCAACTCCCCTACAGGATTGGTCTTGGCACGATTGAGTAATTCCATTCGGAAATCAACAGGATCTTTTCCTGCCGCTAAGGCTACTTCGTCTAGGAAACTTTGCTCAGCGTAAGCTAGGAAATTGGTGATGGGTGCTCTCCAAGCATTGGTAGTGATGGTTGAAGCATGCTCTACCGATTCAATTAGCAAGTGATCAACTGCTCCAGAAGGGAAGTTGCCCTCTCGTGTAGTGTTGCCGGCATTCATGCCAACACCTTTAAGCTTGTAACCAATCATCGTCCCATTGGCATCCAAGGCAGCTTCAAAGCGGTAACGAACAGCTGGTCGATACGCACCGCCGGTCAATTCATCTTCACGACTCCAGGTTACTTTCACGGGGGCGTTTATGGCTCTGGACACTTCGACAGCTTCGACTACATAATCCGCCCGAAGTCTTCTACCAAATCCTCCTCCCAAGCGGGTGATTGCCACGGATACATTTTCTGGAGGAATACCTAGGAGGGCAGCAGTTTCTTGGCGAGCGCGGTCTGGAGTTTGAGTTGGACCGACTAGTTCCACCTTGTCTCCTTGCACGTGTGCAAAGAAGTTTTCCGGTTCCATCGGAGAATGTGCCAGGAAAGGACACTGGTACTCTGCAGTGACAACCTTGGCTGCTGCTTTAAATGCAGCAGCTACATTTCCATCCTTTCGTTTAACTTCGGCTTTGCCTGATGCAAGCAATTCCGTGAAAAGACGGTCGTGATCAGCCGTACTTTCCACAGCACCATCGGGCTCGTAGTTAATTTTTAGTAATTTTTTGGCCTTCATCAGCGGCCAGGTAGAGCTACCTACTACGGCTACACTTGAACCAAAAGTGACCACATTCGTGACTCCAGCTACTGCTCTTGCAGCGCTATCGTCTACCGAAACTAGTTTCATGCCAAATGGAGCGCGTTGGACCATAGCATACTGCATTCCTTCGCGCTGAAAATCAAGCCCATACATGGGTTTACCTGTGTAGATATCTTTGGCATCCACATTTTTGACAGGGGTACCAATGATGGTAAAGTCTTTTTTGTCCTTGAGCGTGACTTCCTCAGGAGCGGTAAGCGTGGCTGCTACTGCCACAAATTCTCCAAAATGTGCCTTCTTTCCAGACCCTTCATGCGAAATCATGCCTTTGGAAACCGTCAATTCCGATGCAGGCACTTTCCAAGTTTGTGCAGCAGCCTCGGTCAAAACCGCCTTTGCAGTAGCTCCTGCTTTTCGCAAGCGCTCCCAGCTATGTGGCATCGCACCTGATCCGCCCGTTAGTTGGCGTTCAAATTTCTCTGGATCTAGGTTAGCTTGTGCCACCCTCACTTTTGCCCAATCCGCCTCTAATTCTTCAGCGACAACCATTGGGAAGGAGGTTTTGATGTTTTGACCTAGCTCTGGGTTGGGCGAAAAGATCACTACATCACCTGTTGGGGAAATGGATAAAAAGCTGTTGAATGGCTTGGCTTGGGCCAATACTTGCTCGATGCTAAGCACCTCCATTTTTGGAGAGTCGCAGCTAAACCAATTGAAGCCAATCACCAATCCACCAGCTGTAGTTCCTGCGATTTTCAAGAAATCCCGTCTACTTGTTCCTGTTTGAGTTTTCATGGTCATTTGGTTTTAGCAGCAAGCGCAACGGCCTCACGGATTTTATGATAAGTTCCACAGCGACAGATATTTCGATTCATCGCATTGTCAATTTCTTCGAGCGTTGGCGAAGGATTTTGCTCCAAAAAAGCAGCTGCAGTCATGATTTGTCCGGACTGGCAATAGCCACATTGGGCCACATCGACCTCATCCCAAGCATTTTGGACCGGATGATCTCCTTCTTTGGATAGTCCTTCAATGGTAGTTACCTCAGAATTTCCAATACTGGAAACAGGAGTTACACAGGAAAAAGTAGCATTTCCATTGACATGAACGGTGCACGCGCCACATTGGGCAATGCCGCAAGAAAACTTGGTTCCAACAAGGTTTAAATGATCTCGTAAGACCCAAAGCAATGGAGTGTCATCTTCGACTTCCACTTGGTGGGTGGTTCCATTTACTTTTAGTGTAAAATTTGCCATATCTGGTTTGGTTTTAGGCATTTAAACTACAAAAAAAGAAACTAAAAACCCATACCTTTTTGTGAGCGGATATAAGAAAGGCTGAGTTGTAAATCATTTTAATTTTGAAAACTACTCCCCACTATTTTGAATCCGTTATTCAATTTATTGTTGGCTCAATAAAATGTCATTTTGTTGGGCTGAGATTTTTTTTAACTTCGATACATCTTTTTTACCCAAACCTGAAAAAAATGTCTCAAACCATCAAAGCAGCCATAGTCGGAACTGGATTTATTGGTCCAGCACACCTAGAAGCACTGAGAAGAATACCTAATGTAGAAGTAGTCGCCTTGGTAGAAGTCAACCAAGAGCTGGCAGATGAAAAAGCAAAGCAATTGGGCATTCCTCGAGCCTATGTTTTTGCAGATATGCTCAAGCAAGATGACATCGATGTTGTCCACATTTGTACCCCAAATTTCCTTCATTACAGCCAAGCAAAGGCGGTTTTGGAAGCAGAGAAACATGTAGTATGTGAGAAACCTCTAGCAATCAGCCTTGAAGAAGCTGAGGACTTGGTAAAAATTGCCAAGACGACTGGTTTGGTCAATGCCGTCCACTTCAACCTACGCTACTACCCGATGGTCAGACAGATGAAGGTGATGCGTGAAAAAGGGGAATTGGGGGAAGTATATTCTATTATGGGATCCTATCTTCAAGATTGGCTTTTCTTACAAAATGACTACAACTGGAGGCTAGAGCCAGACAAGTCAGGTGACTCTCGTGCTATTGCCGACATTGGTTCCCACCTATTGGACATCACGGAGTACGTAACTGGTCTTAAAATCACCGCAGTGATGGCTGATTTCTCCACCGTCCATAAAACTAGATTGAAACCACTCAAGCCATTAGAAACCTATTCTGGTAAAATGCTAAACCCTTCAGATTACCAAGAAGTGCCCATCAACACCGAAGATCATGCAACTGTACTTCTTCGTTTTGACAACGGTTCCAAAGGTTCAATTACTGTATCACAGGTAAATGCTGGGCGTAAAAACCGTCTCAATATTGAGATCGCTGGTTCGGTATCCGCATTTGAATTCAATTCAGAGCGTCCAAACGAATTGTGGATTGGCAAGCGTGAAAAAGCCAACGAACAGCTGATGAAGGATCCTTCCTTGGTGCATCGAGAAGTTAGTTCTTTGGTAAGTTTCCCAGGAGGACACAACGAGGGATTCCCCGATACGTCCAAGCAGCTCTTCAAGGAAGTTTACGCAGCAGTAGCTGCAGGAAAGCAACCGGAGCAACCTACCTTTCCAACCTTTGCAGATGGCTTGCGAGAGTTACTTATTGGAGAGCGAATCGTAGAAAGCAACAAAAAGCAAGCTTGGGTAACTATTTAAGGATTTTTAAGGGTTTTACCCTTTAAAAATCCAAACTATTCGAAGCTTTTAAAGGTTATCTCGACATCTGTTTTGAACAAGAGCCAATTAATTATTTTACTTAAATCACAACCTCATGAAAATTCAAAAACTAATTCTTGCCTTTTCCCTCAGCCTTTTCTTTGCTTTGGCTGCACAGGCACAAGACAAGCCAAGCCCAGCAGAAACTGCCGAAGGTGAAGCTGCAGGTGCAAAAATCACCATCAAGTACTCCTCTCCAGCCGTGAAAGGAAGAACCATCTGGGGTGATTTGGTTCCTTTTGGAAAAATCTGGAGAGCTGGAGCAAATGATGCGACCACCTTTACCACCTCCAAAGACATCACAGTAGAAGGCCAAAAGCTAGCAGCTGGTACTTACAGTTTCTTCGTTATTCCTGGAGAATCTACTTCCACCTTTGTTTTCAACAAAGTTGCCAAGCAGTGGGGAACATATACCTATGACGATAAGCAAGATGTACTTCGTGTGAATGTAGCTTCTCAGCAAAGCTCTACGATGGAGGAAAGACTTGTTTACGAAGTAAAAGGCGATTCCTTCGAGATTCGTTGGGAATATGGAAAAGCTGCCGCCAAAATCGGCGCTTAATTCGCTTCATTTTCTAAACAGAGCCCATGGGATGTTTTCCTGTGGGCTTTTTTTTGCATCAATTAAATTCTAGAATCCAGGTTCTGGATTGTATTTTTGTGCTCCATGCCTGATTTTGATCCCAGTTCCTTCGATTTACCTGTAGCGGAAATTATCCCTGCAGTCAAAAAAAGCCTCTCTGCTACTCCGACCTTAATTATTCAAGCCCCTCCTGGTGCAGGAAAAAGTACGCTTTTGCCTTTAGCTTTATTGGATGAACCCTGGCTTGCTGGCAAAAAAATCCTGCTGTTGGAGCCTCGCCGCTTGGCTACCAAAAGCATTGCGCAACGAATGGCCAACTTGCTTGGAGAAGAGCTGGGGCAGACGGTGGGCTACCGAATTCGGTTTGATACCTGCGTCACTGCAGCTACACGATTGGAAGTAATTACAGAGGGCATTCTCACCCGAATGCTTCATCAAGACAATGCACTCGAGGATGTGGGCATGGTCATTTTTGATGAGTTCCATGAGCGAAATCTTTTCTCAGATGTTGGATTAGCACTTTGCAGAGAGGTGCAACAGGTTCTTCGAGAGGAGCTTCGGATCGTATTGATGTCAGCCACCATTGACTCGGAGCAACTCTCCAAACTCCTACAGGCACCTGTGATTCAAAGTAAAGGAAGACAGTATCCTGTAGAAGTCAACTACCTACAGGAAGTAGACGAATATTCCATTGGAGAGGATGCAGCAAGGCAAATCATCCCCTTGACCAAGCAGCATAAGGGAGATTTTTTGGTGTTTCTACCAGGTCAAGGAGATATCCGGAAGGCTGAAGAGGTTTTGCGGAGGGCATTGCCTTCAGATTTGGTGGTGCCTTTATTTGGGCAACTTTCCTTCTCCGAGCAGCAGCGAGCCATTCTCCCCCATCCCAGTGGAAAGCGGAAAATTGTGCTTGCCACAGACATCGCAGAAACCTCCCTCACCATTGAGGGTGTAACAGTGGTGGTGGATACGGGCTTTGTGAAGTCCAATCGCTTTGATGCACGCTCTGGACTATCTAAACTGGAGCTTCATCGCATCAGCAAGGATTCTGCGGATCAACGAAGTGGTAGAGCTGGAAGGCTAGCTGCAGGTCATTCCTATAGATTGTGGAGCAAGGGTACGCAAGCACAGCTAGCTGATTTTCGGATACCAGAACTCCTAGATGCGGACCTCACTTCTTTGGTGCTAGACATGCTGGTTTGGGGTAAAAAAGATATTCGCAGCATGACTTGGCTCAATCCTCCTCCAGTTCATGCTTTGGTGTCTGCGGAAAAAGTCCTGGAAGCCATCGAAGGACTGGATCAGGGCAACCTGACTTCCCATGGAAAAGAGTTGCACCAGGTACCTGCCCATCCCCGTATCGCGCACATGCTCTTGTATGCAAAAAAGGCGAATCTGCTACCTCTGGCCACAGATATTGCTGCCATACTAGAAGAAAAGGATCCACTAGCCTCTCAATCCGGAGTAGATCTCAACCTGAGAATTGAAGGGTTGAGACGCTTTCGAGGACAGGTAAATGGTGCCTTTGCCTACAAAAAGATTGATAAGGTAGCAGGCCAATACCGGAAACTATTTTCCGTAGTACCTGAAAATTCTCCGGTGGATCCTTGGGCTACAGGGCTCTTACTCGCTTATGCCTATCCCGAACGAATTGCAGCGGCAAGGCCAGGGAACAATGCACAGTTTCAACTCGCAAACGGCAAAATAGCGCAACTCGGCCATAAGGATGATTTGGCGCATGAATCCTGGTTGGCAGTAGCCCACCTGGATGCCCGTGATGGGATGGGCAAAATATGGATGGCAGCACCCTTGAATCCCAAGGATTTGGCACCCATGGTCAAAACCAAGGAGGTGCTGGAATGGGATCGGAAAAAAGGTGGACTGCAAGCTCATGCTGAAATTCGGATTGGAGCGATTGTATTGGGAAATAGACCCCTACCAAAAGTAAACCCAGAACTGGCAGTTCAACTTCTGCTAGAGACCATCAAAGAAGAGGGACGGTTTTTATTGGATTGGAGTGACGCTGTTCTTGGTTTGATTGCTCGGGTACAATCCTTAGCAATATGGCATCCGGAACAGAATTGGCCCAATTGGTCGGTAGAATCTCTATGTGCAAATGCTGCAAACTGGCTTGAACCGTACCTAATGGGCATCACAAAGAACGAGGAATTGAAGAAATTGAATCTTAGTCAATTCTTGTATCATTCGCTTTCATTTGAGCAACAGAAAAATCTGGAAAAGAAGGCTCCATCAAGTTTGCTAGTTCCCTCAGGCAGTGAAATACAGATTAGCTACCAAGAAGACGGAAGTGCGCCACGTCTAACGGTGCGCTTGCAGGAACTCTTTGGAATGCTTGAAACCCCTAGAGTGAATGAAGGAAAAATATCAATCCTGATTGAACTTCTCTCTCCAGGATATAAGCCGGTACAGCTCACCCAGGATCTGAAGAGTTTTTGGACTTCTGGGTATTTTGAAGTCAAAAAAGAACTCAAGCAACGTTATCCCAAACATTCTTGGCCAGATGATCCCATCAAAGCAGTGGCTGTACGAGGGGTTAAAAAAAGAGAATAAGGCGGTTTACTCCTCAAAAAGGTCCTTTAGCTCCTGTAGCATCGGTTCCACTTCGAGCTTTTTCAAAGCAACACTCTCTTCGTCCTCTGGATTGTGCAGGTAGTGATTCCAATGCTTTTCAGCCTTGCGTATCGTCCTAGGGGTAATATCAAATTCCACGCTGTCCAAATAGCCTTTTCCTAGAGTAGAAGCTTTAAAATTTCCAAAAAGATACACTCGGAAAACATCAACAAAACGTTCAGCTAGATTGAATTCTTCTAAAACCTGAACGAAAGCGCCTTGGATGGCTTTGTTTTTCTTATCAAAAATAGCTTCGAAAATAGCGTCTAATGACTCTTCATTCCAGGAAGTTTTTGCCAATGCCCGACAAGCTAAATACGCAATTTCCCATTGATCTCCCTTAACCAAGGTAATCAGATGGTCTTTTGTCTCTTCATCAGCCATGCCCCCAAGTTTGTCCGCAAAGTGATATGCTTCCTCTTCCTTGGGGTCGCACATCCGATTCAGCACTTTTTGTATGTCTTCCTGCATATTGTTTTCTTTCTTTGTGCAAAGATAGTTACGGAACTGGCTTTACGATGAAAATACCCCAAACTCAAGTTGTATCCTACGCTCAAGCCCTTCTCCTTGTGGATCAAGCTGCCGAAAAGGGGTGGGAAATTCGCTTTATACTTGAAAAAAACCAGCTCCTCGTTGAAAATGAGGGGGGCTGGTTGATCAAACTTTTTCTCCCGTGGACCCTATCCTGGAATCATGAACGAAAGTTTCAAGAATTGGACGATGTCCATTACTGTTTAACATTGGTTAGGGCTGGGCAGGCTGCTGTTGGGTATTTTCATCAAGGAAAGCTTCTGGATCACAAAGTTTTCAGAGGTTACCTGGTCCGTCAAAAGCAAGGTAAATCTCAGTTTAAGTACCTGAAAACTAAGGGAAAATCTAGAGCAGGTTCACGTATCAGATTAGAAGAAACGCAAGTATTCTTTAAAGAAATCAATCAGCGCCTACAGGTATACGCCAAGCAGTACCCACTCAACTTTTGGGGACTAGGATGTGCCAAAACCATGTGGCCCTTGCTATTCGATGGAGAGGTGGAACCACCCTTCAGTTCCAAATCACGGGAGTTGATTGAACTCCCCTATCCCTTCACCAAAGGATCCTACGAGGAATTGCAAGAATTGGAATTGAGGTTGCAGCAATTTCATTTACTGCTATCTCCAGCGGGAAAAGAACTGCTTTCAATCCCTTCGTTGACAATTCCTGAAGACGCTGACGATACTTGGTAAGCATAAAAAAACCTTTGGCTTCCGAAGAAACCAAAGGCAAAAAGGAAAGTGGGCGTTGGTTTAGCTTTCTTTAGTTCCTTTTTCTGGGAAAGAGTAGGACAACATGTTTAACGTTTCATGTGCCATTTTGATATTGAATTCGTAGGCCAGACTTTTGTAGTTTACCAAATCCACAATCGTTCCAATAAAGCACAAGCCGACGGTGAGTAGGTACAAGATTCCAAGTCCAATTTGTCCTAGAATAAAGCGATGTAGTCCCGCAAAGCCAAAGAAACCAAGCAAGGTCAAAATCAAAATCATTTGCGGGTCTTTGCGCCTTGCTCGGTACACTTGCGCAAATAAAGCCGCTTCTTCTTCATCCATGCTTTTCATCAAACCCTGGATGTAACCCAATTCCATTCCTTCCAATTCAGGAAGATGTCTCAATACATTAGCCATAGTATGCCCTGTTTTTTAGTTGTTTAATTAATACCCAAATACGATGAAAGATGACTCCATAAGCCAATGCTGCCATGGGATGCATTTCCCAAGAGGCTAGAAATTCGCCTCTAGCAAGCAGGTTCATGGCTCTTCCCAATCCACATCCAGGGCACCAGGTCAAGCCGAAATTATCCAAAGGACAAAGGCTGAAGGAGTCTGAATAAGGATTGATGGTGAGGATGGCAAGTATACACGCTACCCAGGTAATTAATTCTACTGGGATGGTTTGTAGTCGATGCCTCCATTCTTTCATGGATATTCAATTTACTAAAATGATGCCAAACCGCTAAAAAAGCGCTGGAAGCGGTTTAAGCAAAATAGGTCTGCTGTTCATGTAGGATAACTGAACAGCTACCTGTCCGTTTACGAACGATTTAATACGGGTAATTGTAGTTGAAGTATCCGCCCAAATTGCTGAATCTGTTGGCGCTCAAGGTTCTTTCGCAGTGACTCGTGGTTTTTTACGGCTCCAAAGGTTTTTAAACCAGATGATTTCAAAAATAGTCCCAGAAAATCACCCGGAACTTGAATATTCCCAGAAATCCCCACTGCCTTAGAGGCTTCTTTTCCTAGAAAATAGGAAAGCAAAGCTTCCAATTGGCTTGTTAAAAATGAATCAGGGATATTTTTTTGATAGAATTCGAGCAGGGCTTTCGTTAGTTTCTTTCCAGCATCAGAAGGTTTGAGCTGTCTTTTTC
>JBIIGH010000219.1:0-4078 GCA_044236565.1 Algoriphagus sp.
GTGGGGATTTGTGTTCTGACTCAAATGGCACTTCTGAAGGTACTTGGTACCTTGTACTTCGTACAATGAAGTCTTGCATCAAAAAAAAAGACTACCTATTCGTAGCCTTTTTTCTTTTTTTCTCTTTTTTCTTCCTTCTTCTCCTTAGGAGTCTTGGTAGGCGCCTTCTTCGCCGCTTTCTGGGTATTCATTCCTTTAGCCATCTTTCTGGGGGGTTAAGGGTTTAACTCGTATTCTAAGCTAGGAAAATTCTAGGAAGAACCAAAATGGATACCTTCCTCCGGCCCCAATTTATAGTACCTTTTGCTTTGGTTTATCACAGTTTGTAATACCGGACGTATGCGATCCATGTTCCATCTGGAGACCAACTGTGAACATTGATGGTGCCCTGACCCCCATAAAAGGTCTTCGTCAAGTCTTCAATTTTCTTATTCCCTAAATTCATCATCCGTAGTTTCACGTCCTTTCCAAAAGGATGAGATCCCTTCTGGTCCTCCAAATAAGAAATGTAAACGATGTGCTTGTTGTCTGGCGAAGGGTGTGGAAACCAATTATCCAATTCATCAAAGGTGAGCTGCTCCTGGCCACTGCCATCCACTTTCATCCGGTAAACGTGCATTCGACCAGTTCGGTGGGAATTGAAGTAAATCCATTGTCCATCATACGAATATTCTGGACCATCGTCCAAACCCGGGGAGTTCGTAAGTCGAATCTCTTCACCTCCTACTGTAGGGATTATATAAATATCCCATTCTTCTCCTCTATTGGCACAATAAGAAAGGAACTTTCCGTCAGGACTGATTCCGTGCCAGTAACTTGGGTATGCCGGGGTGATCAACTTTGGTTGCCCGCCCTCCATCGGTAGGGTGTAAATTCTGGAGCCTAAACCCTTGTCATTTTTACTGTAAACGAGTGTTTTTCCATCAAAGCTGAGCCCGTGATCATTGTTGGCAGAGGAAACAATGCCTTCATGGATACCCCCTGATTTTTCACCGGTTAAGCTGATTTTTTCTAACAATCCACCAGCATTGATCAATAAAAAAGTGCCATCTCTGGACCAATTGGGAGCCTCAAAATGTCTATTCTCGCGCAGAATAATTCGTTCTTCCCCAGATTGAACGTTTAACATTACGAGTTCACTCGCTATGTTCTGCTGAACTTGTGCAAACCCTGGTATTCCAAATAGAATGGATAGGCAGATTCCTACAATTTTTCTCATGTAAATCTTTAGTGGTTTGATTTACATGAAGTTAGATCAATTTACTTTCAATTAATTGACCACTTCTATACAGAAACTGTGCTTTGGTGTAAATTTTCCAATCTCCCAGAAATGCTGTTCATGCAGGTGCATCGTTTCCACAAACCAGGCTTTGTTTTCGGAAGCTACCGAAATTAGCAATCCTCCACTGGTTTGAGGATCGCAGAGTGGAACCAACTCCATTCCTCTTACCCCAATAACTTTAGGTGAATAGGCATTCCAATTTCGGTAAGTGTTGTCTGGAAAAACAAACTGTGACATGTAATCCTGCACTCCTTCAATTAACGGAAGGGCCTTGAAATCCAATTGCAGGGATAGATCAGCTCCCTCAGCCATCTCTAGGGCATGTCCCAACAATCCAAATCCAGTTACATCCGTGAGTGCATGCACTTCTTCATGATTGCCCAACACTTCCCCGATCTTGTTGAGCTGGCAAGCCACCTCAACTAAGTTTTGGTAATCTTTTGGATTTATTTTCTGGCGCTTCAGTGCTGTAGCCAATACGCCGATACCCAAGGGCTTGGTTAAAAAAAGTAGGTCACCCTCTTTGCTCCCAGAATTCTTCTTTATTTTTCTAGGATGGATAATTCCATTGACGGATAAGCCAAAAATAGGATCCTTGGCAGCAATGGAATGTCCACCTGCCAACTCAATTCCTGCCTTGCTGCATGCCAATTTTGCTCCCTCCAGAACCTTTGCAGCCAATTCTGGCGCGAGTTTCTCCACCGGCCAACTTAATATGGCATTGGCGAATAGTGGTTTGCCTCCCATCGCATACACGTCTGAGATGGCATTGGTGGCAGCGATGCGGCCAAAATCAAAAGCATCATCCACTATGGGAGTAAAAAAATCTACGGTGTTGATCAGCGCTAGATCTTCGGATACCTGATACACTGCCGCATCGTCCTTGGAGGAGTTCCCTACCAATAGGTTGGGGTCTTTTTGGGTGAGTGAACCGCTTGCTTGCAGGATTTGATCTAGGACGGCTGGTGCGATCTTGCACCCGCAACCTGATCCTTCGCTCCAGTCCGTGAGCCGGATGGTCTGTTCCATTTCCTTAAGGTTTGGTTTGTAAAAGTAAGTTGACTTGATCCTCAAGCGCTAGGCCTTCCAAGTTCAAGTGTATGGTTTTTGAAACTTCATGACGGTCTAGGTCATAAGTGTAGGTCTTGTCGTAATACTGCAATAGGATCGGAATCCAGATTTCAGGTTGATGGGCTTGAATCGCATCGAGCGCCTGCTTGGTTCGATCACCTCCGAGTCGCTTTTGAAGTCGTAGCACCGCAGTCGATAATTCCTCTCGATCTAACGCGGCATATTCACTGGCAATGTGAGCAATACGCTCCTGGTCCGTTTTCTCAATTTCTATGCGCGGACTCTGTGTCAGCTGCAGGTAAAAAGGATCGGGTAGAATAATTCGACCAATTCGACGGCTCTCATTTTCTACCCAAATGGCTTGGTGTGGATGCATCACTCGTAGTTGCTCGGCCAAAAGATTCTCAAATTGCTCCACTGTAGGCTGGGCAGGCAGTCCAATCGCCCCAAAGGATGAGCCTTTGTGATTGGCCAAACCCTCCAAATCCACGACCTGTTCGCCTCGTTCTTTTAGCTTTTGAAGCAATACTGTTTTGGCAGCACCAGTTTTTCCTCCCAATACGAGCAGTGGATAGGGCTTCCTTACCTCGTTGAAGGTGAAGGTGCGGTAGGTTTTGTATCCTCCAGCCAATCGATACACCTCAAATCCCACCTGAGTCAAGAGCCAGGAAAGAATCTGACTCCGCATCCCCCCACGCCAGCAATAGAGTATTACTTTTTTGTTGGGAAAATTACGGAGTGCTTCCCGTTGAATGAGGTGAAATCGGGGTCCCACCAATTCAAATCCCTTTAGGGTTGCTTTTTCAGGACCAGCTTGCTTGTATAAGGTGCCTACTTGAATCCGTTCGGCATTATTAAGAATGGGAATGTTAATTGCCCCAGGAATATGACTTTGGGCAAACTCGCCCTCGCTACGCGCATCTACTAGGGGTAGTTGTTCGCGTAATGTCCAAAAATTTTCTAAGGTGAGTGAGACTTCAGCCATGGAGGTATGAAAGATAAAAAAAGCCGCAAAGATTACTTTACGGCTTTAGCTTAGGATCGCAAGAAAATTACAGTTGCGCATCCAGTTTTTGTGCCAAAACAGCCTTAGGAACAGCGCCTACTTGCTTGTCTACGATTTCGCCTCCTTTAAAAAATAGGAGAGTAGGGATGGAACGAATACCAAAAGCCTGTGCTACAGAAGGGTTGGCATCAACATCCACCTTTCCAATCACTGCTTTTCCTTCGTAATCTCCTGCCAACTCTTCTACTACGGGACCAATCATTTTGCAAGGACCGCACCATTCTGCCCAAAAGTCAACCAGGATGGGTTGGCTTCCGGAGATGATTTCTTCAAAGTTTGCGTCGGTAATTTCAATTGCTTTTGCCATGGGATGCTTTCAGGTAAGGTTCTTTTCTCAAATATATCAGCAAAATGCAATTGAATCCGAATAAGTTCCGTTCAATTTTAATTAATTGCTGATGGGACTGTATTTTTTAAGTTATCGATCCATGATTTTATAGGCTACTTCAGGGAGCAGCTTGAGTTCTTTGATTAATTCAGCACTCGGATCTACCTTCATTTTCTTCGAAAAAAGCTCGAGACTGATGTTTTCTTGCTGATCCAAGACCTCGATATACAATTTTGCATCCCCTTTGTATTTTGCAGTGATGCTTTCCAATTTCTCCATGAGGTCAAGGGTCAAATCATCCAAATTGATATTGACTTTAAGTCCTTTGATC
>JBIIGH010000220.1:0-4066 GCA_044236565.1 Algoriphagus sp.
GAGTGGATTCATGTCCAACCGAGGTCGTCAAATCGTGGCAAGTTTCTTAGTCAATGACCTGGGCATCGACTGGACCTGGGGAGCAAGCTATTTTGAAAGTATGCTAGTGGATTACGATGTCTGTTCCAACTGGGGCAACTGGATGTATGTGGGTGGTGTAGGCAACGATCCCCGAGAAAATCGTTACTTCAACATCCTGCGGCAGGCTAAAAATTACGATCGAAATGGGGACTTTGTTCGCTTATGGATCCCCGAGTTGCGCGCTATTCGTGGCTTTGACATCCACCAGCCATGGGAGTTATCCACATCAGAGCTGCACAACTTAAAAATCGACTTAGGACAAAGTTATCCACAGGCCATCGCGGACATTCCGTCCCTCGAAAAGGCCTATTGAGGTATTTCATAGAAAATGGCAGCATATCATAGGCTGCCATTTTTCTTTTTATGATTATCGGGATGAATTGATCCGCCGCGGCGGATCCAACTCTGAATAGCGGCGGGTTTACCTACCGCGGTAGGTGAACCCGTGGTAAAATAGGTTAAATGGATAATCCCGATCCCCGAAGGCGGATCGAACGATTATAAATGTTGTGTATTTCAATGAAATTTTTGAAATTCAATTCAATGTATTTTTTTAACTATCTATCATTTTTTTATGGCTACACACACGCAACTAATCTACCACATCGTATTTGCAACTAAAAATCGGGCAGCTACTCTAGAGGAAAGTCAGAAAAAGCGACTTTTTGCTTTCATTTTTCAACTACTTAAGAATAAAAAATGCTTTCTATATCGCATAAATGGGGTAGAGGACCATGTCCATATTCTTACTCATGTCCATCCCTCTATTTCGATCTCAACTCTAGTCAAGGACATCAAAGTTTCAACAAGCATTTTTATCAAAAGGGAATTGGTTTTCAAGAATTTTAATGGATGGCAGGAAGGATATGGAGCTTTTACTGAAACAATAAATACCAAAGATCGATTAATCGAGTATGTGAAAAATCAAGAGAAGCACCATGAAAAAATATCCTTTTTTGATGAATACAAAGTGATTTTGGAAGATCATGGGATTGCCTTTGATGAAAAATTCTTGTTATAGGGACAACCTGCCGCGGTTGGTCAACCCGCTGTCACGGGTTGTGCGCGATACTATAATCATTTCCCCCAGGTTCACCCGCCTAGGCGGGTGAACCTGGGGCTATGCAAGGTTTGATCCTCCACGGCGGACTGGTCCGCCGCGGCGGATCTTTATTCGATACAATTTGGGAGAAAATAGATTTCTCAAAATTGTTAAAAATATCGGTTTTAGATGTTTGGAAATAGGATCCGCCGAGGCGGATCCAACACTGAATAGCCGCGGGTGCAACCCGTGGCTAAAAGAATAGATAAATATTCCCGATCCCCGAAGGCGGATCGAACCATTATAACCATTGATCAATTTCTCATTTTGAGAAATCAGGTAAATCTTGACGGTAGAGTTGAAATCTTTTTTATCTAATAGACTAACTTCATTCTACTCAAATCTGGCATTAATTGCTTCTTTCTTTTCAATTCTCGTTGGTACAGGTACTCGCCCAATTCCGCAAAGAAAGGCAATCCCACCTCATCGGTCTCGTACTTATCGTCGTTGAGAATCTGATCTTCATTGACATAGACAATCGCTGACATAAAAAACTCCACCCCAGACTCAAAATCAACAAAATATCCTCCTTCAATCAGGTGACCATAGGACCAGCCGGTCTTGTTGAAAAGCCGAAAACGGGGATCGATTTTTCCTTTTTCGGTTCCAAATTTGGTGAACTTGGAAAAGCTGTCGTAAAATTCAGTGGTATCGTAGGCAGGAGATCCACTCTCTCGAGGCAGCATGCTCATGTACTGAAGTACAAAATTTCGATGCTCCTCATTCAAATTAAACCGCTCTATTCCAACAAAAGCCTCCGGGAAAATCGTCCGCTGCACGACCCCATGCAAGTCCGAAAGGGCAAACTTGTTCTTGTAGGAAAAGTCCATTCCCCCCTGAATCAAGCTGTCATTTTTATAATAGGCACGGCCCAACTTGGGGTTCCCTGGCACCACATAGGTACTATCGGCTTGTCGAGCAGGCAATTCTAAAAGTGTTTTTCCAGAGTTATCCACAAATCGAATCGGATTATATTGCCGATTTTCCTCCGGAGAAATGGGAAAACTCAACCGCTGCATAATCACTGAATTCAGCAGCCCTTTTTCATTTAACTTTTGATTGATGTAATCGGTACCTAGCAACTCATAAAGTCGATTGTAGGCATCATTATCGGAAACCAAGAGAATTTTTTTGATGTAATGACCGATGCTTGGTAGCCCAGTTTGGGAGGTGCTATCGCTCCATGCCGGCAACTGGGAAGGGCGCACCGAGTCCGTAAGCATCGTAGTTTCTAGGGTTAATCCAGGCAATTGTTGCTCCTCCAACCACTCCAAGGCAAGTAGTGCCACAGGCAGCTTCACCGTAGAGGCAGGATAGAAGTACCGAGAATCATCCACATTGAACGGGTAGGTAGTAAACAGCGGGTTGCCGTGCTCATTGCGATCG
The DNA here is from genome assembly GCA_044236565.1 of Algoriphagus sp. Taxonomy (GTDB): domain Bacteria; phylum Bacteroidota; class Bacteroidia; order Cytophagales; family Cyclobacteriaceae; genus Algoriphagus. The sequence goes on from JBIIGH010000220.1 coordinate 2,570, forward strand.
ATCTGTGTATAGAGAATCTGAACCTGGTACTTGGCGGAATCCGCAAGTACCTTTTGCAAGGTTGGGTAATCTTCCAGGCCCTCCACAAAAGGCACTGTAGGCGCAGAATTACATGCCCCTAGGAAAACACAAATGAGAAGTGAGAACAGCAGATTTTTCATAGTGACACAGCAAGAGAGGCTAGAAATTGGAGTAAGGCATTTAACTCTTCCTTAGAATGACTGGCGGAAAGCACGATGCGATTGACTTTGGGACTTCTGGAACTAGGATAGGAAAAGGAAGAAGTGATGTACCCCTGCTCTTGCAATTTGTCCACCCAGTCGTCAGGCGAGTACACGAATACAGGAAAATCCGAAGTCCCTTGAATTTGAGAAATGGACCGGCAATGTTGGTGAAAAAAGGAGCTATTCTCTTTCAGTTTTCGCTGCTGCTCTTGCAAGAATTCCTGTGCATCCAAAAAACTTTGAAGCATCGCGGGAGAGGGTGGCGAGGCTCCTGCAAAAATGGCTTGGTATTTAATTCCTTGAATCAGGGCTTCTGAGCCCAACACGATCCCTCCTGGGGTGGCCAAACCTTTGCCCAAGGAACCGGAAACCACGAGCTGAATGCGTTCCTGCTTCCATTGAGAATAGGTGCCAAAAAGCCCATTTCCCAGAACCCCAAACGCGTGACTATCGTCAATCAACAGCGTCACCTCGTGTTTTTCAGCGATGGAAACCACCCAATCGTAGGCGTGAATTTCTGCTTTGAGTGGATCTACCGCATTGCCAAGGATCAGGATCTTCTGGGCAGGCAAGCGAGTGGCCCGATCCAAACAAGCCTGCGTCCATTCCGAAAAGCTCAGGGAGGAATCTGCTTGAACACCTGAAGGCAAGATGGCCGAATGGGTATCCGGTGCTGCCCAAGTCTGATTCGCTCTTGCGAACAGGTACTGGCTAGCCGCTATCCCAGCGAGGTAACCCGAACTGAAAAGCGCTCCTCCTGCTGCACCTGCTCGCGTTGAAAAAATCTCCTCAAACGCATCATAGATTGCAAGGCGCACATTATTGGTTCGGCTCAGCCCATGATGCATGCCCCAGTTCTGCATATTGCTTTCCACAATCCGCCCATAGGCATCCAAACCATCCAATCCTAGATAGGAAGTCCCATTAAAGAAAAGGTATTCCTTCCCTTCCAATAGGATCTTTTTCTCAAGACGAGCAGATAGGGATAGCGAGTTCACGAGATTTACTTCGCAAAAATCTGGGACTGATCTTGGAAGGATTTAAACTCCAGGGCATTGCCACAAGGGTCCAAGAAAAACATAGTAGCCTGCTCACCCACCTCTCCTTTGAAACGGATGTAGGGCTCAATCACAAATTCAATGCCGTGAGCTTTGAGTTTGTCGGCCAGATCGTGCCACTCGTCCCAACCGAGGATCGCACCAAAGTGACGCACAGGAACATTTTTTCCATCCACCTCGTTAGTTTTGGCGTTGGCAAGTTCCTCCGGCTTGAT
>JBIIGH010000221.1:0-4058 GCA_044236565.1 Algoriphagus sp.
AAGGCCTGAGGCAAATTTCATTTATACCCTGGAATCATGATCAATCGACTCATCCGCTTTTTTCTAGAAAATAAGTTAGTCACTCTTCTTTTCCTCCTCCTTATTCTGGGTTGGGGCCTAGCCACCACTCCTTTCAATTGGAACTTGGGGAGCTTTCCCCGTGATCCTGTCCCGGTAGATGCCATACCGGACATTGGAGAAAATCAACAAATCGTATTTACCGAGTGGATGGGACGCTCCCCACAGGATGTGGAGAATCAAATCACCTATCCCCTGACCACTTCCCTCCTTGGGCTTCCGGGAGTCAAAAGTGTGCGGTCCAACTCAGCATTCGGATTTTCGAGTATCTACATCATTTTTGAAGACGACATTGAGTTTTACTGGAGCCGCTCTCGCGTGCTGGAGAAACTCAATTCCTTGCCCTCTAGACTACTTCCTGAAGGGGTGCAACCCAAACTCGGACCTGATGCCACAGCACTAGGACAAGTATTTTGGTACACGCTTGAGGGTCGTGACGAAGCTGGAAATCCAAGCGGAGGATGGAATCCTGAGGAACTACGCAGCATCCAAGACTACTACGTCCGCTATGCACTTACAGCTGTCGAAGGGGTAGCTGAGGTGGCTTCTGTGGGAGGCTATGTCAAAGAATACCAGGTAGATGTAGACCCAGCTGCACTGAAAGCTTATGGGGTAAGCCTCATGGATGTGATGGAGGCAGTTCGGAAATCCAACCTGGATGTGTCGGCCAATTCGATTGAAATCAACAAGGTCGAGTACTTTATCCGTGGCTTGGGATACATCGATGAGCTCGCCGACTTGGACAAAGCAGTGGTCAAGGTGACCAACAACGTGCCCATCCGCATTCAGGACATTGGCCGAGTGAATCTAGGTCCCCAGCCTAGAAATATGTCGGGAATCCTCGACAAAGGCGGGGCTGAAGCCGTAGGCGGAGTGGTGATCGCACGCTATGGCGACAATCCCCTACAGGTCATTGAAGGGGTAAAAGCAGAAATCGAAAAACTATCGGTAGGCCTTCCGAGCAAGACCTTGGCCGATGGTACCGTTTCCAAACTCACGGTTGTTCCCTTTTACGATCGATCCGGCTTGATCTACGAAACTCTAGGCACGCTCTACGAGGCAATCAACTTGCAGATTTTGGTGACCATCTTGGTGATTATCGTGATGGTAGCCAACCTTCGCGCTTCCCTCCTGATTTCCTCCCTACTGCCTTTGGCGGTATTGATGTGCTTTGTATTCATGCGATACTTCGGTGTGGATGCCAACATCATGGCGCTATCCGGGATTGCAATCGCAATTGGTACCCTGGTGGATTTGGGAATTATTTTGAGTGAAAATGTGCTTCGCTACCTCGAACGAGCTCCAGAAGGGCAATCCAAACTTAAAACCATTTATTTGGCCACTGCAGAGGTATCTGGAGCTATTCTAACTGCTGTAGGCACGACAATCATCAGCTTTTTGCCAGTCTTCACTTTGGAGGCAGCCGAAGGGAAATTATTTGGGCCCCTCGCCTATACCAAAAGCTTTGTACTTCTTGCCGCGGCATTGATTACGTTGTTCATTTTACCCGCATTGATCCATTGGGCATTCAATTGGAAAAGCCTCCCCAGCAAACTAAGCAGGTACTTCTACTACAGCCTCTTGCTGCTCGGTCCCATTCTAGCCTGGTTTACCTGGCCTTGGGCAGGCTGGCTCCTCTTTAGCTACGGAGCGATCCACAGTGCGGCCACCCACTACCCAGAAAAGGTAGCATCCAAAAAATCACTTTTGATTATTTCCGTCACCCTTGTGGCAGTCTCCTGGCTACTCACCACCCTTTGGATGCCTTTGGGTGTGTCGGTCAGTACCTTTCTCAACTTTGTATGCATCGCCTTGCTCCTTACATTGGTGTTGGGAGGGTTTAGTGGTTTCATCCGCATTTACCCTCGGATTTTGACTTGGTGCCTAGCAAACAAGCGCACTTTTTTCATTTTCCCATCCTTCATCATCCTGTTGGGATTGATGGTCTGGTTGGGCTTTGCGCGAATATTTGGGTTCATCCCTAGTACCTTGGATGGCGCAGGGATCAACATTCGCACGAATGGCCTTTGGTCAGGCTTAAGCCATGCCTTCCCAGGTTTGGGTAAGGAATTTATGCCCTCCCTCAACGAAGGTTCTTTCCTACTGATGCCGAGCAGCATGCCCCATTCGGGCATTCAGGAAAACAAGGAAGTGCTTCAAAAATTAGACATGTTGGTGGCGGCCATTCCAGAAGTGGATCTCGTGGTTGGTAAAGCAGGTAGAGCCGAAACGGCCATTGACCCTGCGCCCATCACCATGTATGAAAATACGATCAACTACAAATCCGAATACCTCACGGATCCCCAAGGTCAGCGTTTGCGCTTTGTGGAAACCGATGGAAAGTACCTGCTGAAGGATGGAAGCTACTTCGATCCCGAAACGATGGCGCTTCAGGACCTGGAGGTAGCGAATTTGGTGCCGGATGCATCTGGAGCCTATTTCCGACAATGGAGATCCCATATTCGAACTCCAGATGACATCTGGAACGAAATCGTACAAGTAGTTAAAATCCCCGGTGTCACCAGCTCTCCCAAGTTGCAACCCATAGAAACGCGACTTGTCATGCTTCAAACCGGCATGCGCGCACCTATGGGAATAAAGGTGTATGGACCAGATCTTCAAACTATTGAATCTTTTGGATTAAAGTTGGAAGGCTACCTGAAAGAAGTTCCTTCGGTCAAAAAAGAAGCGGTTTTTGCCGATCGAATCGTGGGCAAGCCTTACTTGGAATTGGACATTGACCGGGATCAAATTGCCCGATATGGGCTGAATGTCATCGATGTACAAGAGTTTATCGAAGCAGCCATCGGAGGCATGACGCTCAGCACCACCGTGGAAGGACGAGAGCGCTTCCCAATCCGAGTTCGCTATGCCCGAGAGTACCGTGACAATCCAGAAGCAATTGAGAACCTGCAGATTCCCACCCCAATGGGAAATTACATTCCGCTAGGTCAGCTCGTTAAGCTCAGCTACCGACCAGGACCAGACATGATCCGTGGAGAAAATAGCTTCCTGGTAGGCTATGTATTGTTGGACAAGATGCCCGGCTTCTCCGAAGTAACGGTCGTAGAGGATGCCCAACGCTACCTCCAAGAAAAGATTGATTCCGGAGAACTCACCGTTCCCGATGGCGTACGTTTTCAATTTTCGGGAACCTATGAAAATCAGGTGCGGGCTGAAAAACGACTGGGCTTGGTGATCCCGCTCTGCTTGGTGCTCATCTTCTTGCTGCTCTATTTCCAGTTTAGAGCGATTTCCACTACCCTCTTTGTCTTTACAGGCATTGCGATGACCTTCTCAGGAGGCTTCCTGATGTTGTGGTTGTTTGGACTGGATGGATTCTTGAACATCGACCTTTGGGGTACCAACCTGCGCGATCTCTTCCAAATGAAGGCTTATAACTTGAGTGTGGCCGTTTGGGTAGGATTTATCGCCTTGTTTGGAATTGCCACGGACGACGGTGTGGTGGTAGCTACCTACCTAGATCAAAGTTTTGCCGAGAAAAAGCCGAGCACGGTGCAAGAAATTCGAAATGCAGTTCTAGAAGCCGGCAAGCGAAGGGTATTGCCTTGCATGATGACCACGGCCACCACCTTATTGGCCTTGGTGCCCATCTTCACTTCTACGGGTAAGGGATCAGATATCATGATCCCAATGGCGATTCCAGCCTTGGGGGGTATGCTCCTGGAAGTGACTACTGTATTTATTGTTCCTACCCTGTACTGCTGGTGGAAAGAAAGAAAATTGTACCAAAGCGAAAGACTTGTGTCGAGTACCGCATCCGCTGACGAACATGAAAACTAAAAATCAATTCACCCTCCTACTTCCCTTTTTGGGTCTGGTGGTTAGCCTTTGGCTCACACCGAAGAAAGCTACTGCCCAATCCTTGGAGGAATACCTCCAACAAGCGACTACAACCAATCCCGGTTTGAAGGCTTCTTATGAGCGCTACCAAGCGGCTTCGGAGCGAGTCAACCAGG
>JBIIGH010000222.1:0-4051 GCA_044236565.1 Algoriphagus sp.
ACTGCAGTCACTTCCAGCCCTATGGATTTGCAATAATCTCCCACCAAGCGACAGGACTTTTGGTCGGTATCTCCAATAAAAAACTCGGCCCCATCGTAGCCAATCCCTTTCAAGCGATCTAAAATTGGGAAAAGCGATTCGGAAATTTCTGCCGACCAGGCCAGTACGTTGAAACCTATTTTGTTCATGGGTGAAGGTTTAAGGAAGGAAAATTAAGTACGAAATACGAGGTACTGAATTGTACAAAGTACCAAGTACGAAGTACAATGTAGAAATTCGAAATACGAGATACGAAATACGGTATCAACTTAATTTCGAACACCGAACGCCGATTGAAGAATTTCGAAGTAGGGATTCGTAGTAGGACATGAATTCTGCTCAGAAAGTATCTTGGTACATTGTACTTCGTACTTGATACTAGCTACTTGATACTAATTAAAATCCGATACCCGCATGCCCTTGCGGAAGGTGTCAAATCCAAAAGCGGTAGGAGAATAGGCGCCTACATAGTCCACGTTCAACTCCGCTGTCACCGCATCGCCCATGCCGAGTAGCCAAAAAGATGCATTGAGCACCAAACGTCTCAAGTCGGCACTTTGAAAGTCCAAGGAAGCACCCATCGTAGACGCAAAAGCCATGCCTGGCTTTCCACCTTCCAGCTGATAGGGCTTGGTCCAAGCAATCGGCATCACCGACTTATCCCACATTAATGGAGCTTGAGCATTCATCCCAGCAGTAGATTGGCCATAGACCAGTACCTCCGCCTCCTTTGGCAAGTGCTTGATGCCATACACATCAGATGGACCCCAGATATCTTTCACCCCGCGGAGCACGGGATGATTCGCATTTTGCTTCAGGCCATCTACCAAGGCTCTAGTTCCCTCCTTGCCGTGATCTCCGTGGTGATTGACCCAGGTTTCTCCAAAAATCCGCTGTCCAAATCCCAACTCCCATCCGGGAACTTTACTCATCCAGTCCCACTTAGCATATTTGGAACTCTTATTTTTTTGATAGGCAAAGGCGTGCGTAGATGTCCTCAAACCAATAATGGGTTTGCCCGCTAGCAAGTACTCCTCCAAGTAGCTGGCTTGCGCATCGGGAAGCTCTCGAAACCGAACCAGCAAGATGAGTAAGTCGGCAGTTTGCAGCTGCTCCAGACCAGGAATGTTGTTTTGATAGTTGGGAACTACGTCCCCGGTACTGGGATCAATAGGGAAAAGTACGGTGGTTTTAAACCCATGTCTGGAGGATAGAATTTTGGCCAGCATGGGCATAGACTCCTCAGAGCGGTATTCGTCGTCTCCTGCTACCAAGACAATGTGCTTGCCCTGTCCTGGACCCGGACCCCCTGGAAACTGCAGGTAGGTTTGACTTGGTTGTGCACCAACCCACAAACTCACTAAAAAAAACGGGGCAAAAGCCAAAAGCCGGAACAAAGAAGTCGCCATAAGAACTGGGTTAGTACTTCGGAAAATAGGCAAATTCGTTGACTTCCTAAAAAAGGTCAGGCCTATTTTTTTCTCATTTTCTGAATTCCCATGACAGGAAGCAATACGACGATACCCACGCCCAACCCAAAAAGAAATTCCTTTAGCATTCCCGGCCAGGTGGGCAGGAGGTGATGGAAAAAAGGAATATTGTGTGCAAAAATACCTCCCGAAACGAGCAATAAGGCCAGCGTGCCTACAAATCCGATTCCTCGGACAAAATAGGGCAGTGCCTTAACCAACATCCAACCTATTTTATCGGAAAAACTATCCTCACGATCATTGAGCGCAATCAATTTGTAGCCAAACTCATCCATGCGGACCACCAAAGCTACGATTCCATACACACCCACCGTCGCGATCAAGGCAATAATGGATACCACCGCTATTTGATTGAGCAAGGGTTTGTCGACCACCGTACTCATCGCAATGATCACGATCTCCACCGACAGAATAAAGTCCGTGGTGATGGCTGATTTAATTTTCTTTTTCTCGAGCGCGAGAACTTCCTCTTTGGTAATGTCCAAGTCTAATTCTTCCTCCTTTTCAGCAGGATGGGGGAAAATGTAGGCGTGAATTTTTTCCGCTCCTTCATAGGCAAGATACAGACCTCCGATTACTAGAATAACCGTAACCGCAACCGGCGCAAAAGCACTCAGCAAGAAGGCAACAGGAAGAATCATTAATTTATTCAACGCAGATCCTTTGGTAATCGCCCACAAAACTGGAAGCTCGCGATCAGACACAAACCCGGAAGCCTTTTCAGCATTCACGGCCAAGTCATCGCCCAAAATTCCAGCTGTTTTTTTCGCAGCCACTTTACTCATCACAGCCACATCATCCATGAGGGTAGCAATGTCATCCAATAAGGCAAATAATCCAGAAGCCATGTGTAGGGAAAATAAAATCAATTCATTTCAGGGCCTCTAACCGAGGCGTCCTGCAGCATTCCAAACGCTTTTTTCTTAAAAAACGAGCAATTGAAAGCCGAATTTAGCTGTTTTTGGGATCAAAAATCAAGGGGAAAAATTTACCTCCCATTTTTTCTCCTTTTGGGATTACAGGCACACCCGCAAGCAGTGGTTCGTTGGAGTCGGACAGCGTTCCATCTGCAAATACATTGAGCACAAAGGCCTTGCGGGAGCGAGGAGAATAGTTGGCATAGCTCCCATGAACCAACAAAGGGTGGTGAAAAGCTGCATACCCCGCTTTCAAGGGAATGGCTACGGGTGCAAATTGGGCCTTCTGCTCTTCCGAAAGCATCCCCAACAACCCATCCATGGCCCCTGCCAGAGCAGGCTTCTCCAAGAGTCCCCAACGATGGGAACCAGGAACGTACTGGAGGCAGCCATTTTCTTCCGTGGCATCATCAAGCCCACACCAGCAGGTCAAATGCTGCATTTCCACCGTACGCGTCCAATAGGAATAATCCTGGTGCCAGGCCACTACTCCCCCATGGTGTGCAGGCTTGCAAAAGAGTTGATCGTGCCAAAAGCGAACCCCTCGACCTCCTAGCAACTGGCTGGCAACCATCCGAAAGGCAGGATTCCAAATCGCATCGTGAAATGCTTCTGCAATCCGCCAATGTCCTAGGGAATGAAACAAGACCGTATTCGGATCTGCGGACTCGTTGCTATGAAATTCATGAAACAAACCATGCAGGGGATGTTTGGGATCCATCACCTCGTCTAAAGCTTCCAATAGCATCGCAATTTGTCCTGCATCTAGGAGCTGAACCCCCGCCAAGTAGCCGTTTTCATGGAAAAATTCGATTTGCTCTTGGCTCAGCCGGTACCGATCCCATTGTTCGGCAGTCGTAGGCTGGGGAAAAAGATCACTTAAGGGGTAAGGAAAATCGGCAAGGTCTCTCATGGGTTTCGGGTCAATACCAGAGAAAATTACATTTTTTTTAGTAGGGAAATCCATCCAAAGGCTAAAAAAAAGAAGCTCTAGTGTTCCAAACGCTCCAAACGCTCCAGAAGTGGCGGATGGGAATAATTGACAAACACATACCAAGAATGTGGATAGAGGGTACTGAGACTTTTCACCGAAAGGGTCTTCAGCGCCTCTGCTAGCGGCTTGCCGCCAAAGGTTTCCTTGGCATAGGCGTCGGCCTCAAACTCATGCTTTCGGCTTAGGGCATTCATCCCAATGCCCATCAGCATCGAAAGGGGCGCAAAAAGCATCGTGAACCCGATAATATTTAAAGGAACCGATAAGGCTGTTCCTCCAAGTGCCAAACTCATGCTTTCAGAAAATACCACCTGCCCCAATAGGAATAGCAGCAGCCCTACTTCTACTACCGAAACGAGCATGCCCCACTTCAGGTGTTTTTTCTTGTAATGTCCAATTTCATGCGCCAAGACGGCCACTAGCTCCTCTGGGGTGTGCTGCTCCAAAAGGGTATCGTAGAGCACTACCTTTTTTTGCTTGCCAAAGCCCGAGAAAAATGCATTTGCCTTGGCCGAACGTCGACTGCCATCCATCACGAAAATATGCTTGACCGGAAAGTTGACCTTCGCGGCATACTGCAGAAATTTGTCTCGTAGCTCCCCCTCCGCCAG
>JBIIGH010000223.1:0-4034 GCA_044236565.1 Algoriphagus sp.
ACCCAAACCCAAAAAAGCAATTAGCCTTAGGAGACTCAGTCGAACTACTTTTGCGCGCAGTGCTTGAAGCTTTTTCCCCAAGTCTTCACTGGAATACAGAAACTTTCCCATTCACAAATATAGGGAATGGCCTAAGGGCAACAGATTTTTTTGAATGGATTTGGCCTGCAATTTTCTATATTCACCTTGTTGGCTACCTGCAGCCTTACCTCAATTCAATGATGAAGCCTAAACCCAAAACCGTTCCTGCTCCCGAACCCGTAGAATGGGATTTAAGTGAATCATTTGGAGTCCTGCCTCAAGAGCTCCCACTGAATCACAACTTGGGTTGCGTGCGAACTCCTTCCTCGAAAAAGGAGATGGATAAACCTCAGCCAGCGGATCCTTCAGCCAAAAAATAAAGGTAAAAGCCGACTGGCTCAGACATACACACAGATCTGCCAGCGAAAGGCCCAGCGCCAGTGAATTTCTACTTGGTCAAGACCTGCTTGCGCAAAGATCGAGTTCCAATCCCTACGTTTGAAGCTCCGCAACACAGAAAGTGCAGCGTCGTGCTGCACCATGGGCGACTTGCTAAACCAGCGTGTCAGCCATTTGATGGAGTAGTAGGCAAGGGGATGTCGGTGTAGGTCGTTGATCACAATAGCCAAACGCACCTTTCTTTTTAATCCTTGGAAAAGCTGCACCAGTTCCTCGTCGGTAAAGTGATGCGTAAATAGTGTACAGGTGGCAATGTCTACCTGCTCCTCCAGAAATCCCGGATCAAACACATTGGCCACTTGCCACTGAACCCCTGAGAGTGTCTGCTGCCTTTCTTTGGCCAGTTCAATGGTATTTGCATTGGCATCTGCACCGATAAACTGAATTGGAATATGTTTTTTGGAAGCCCAGGCCTGCATCACCGCGATCATGTCTCCCCCTCCACAACCCAGATCTACCAAGCTGTACTGATCCTGTGGAAAACGCTGTACGACTTGACTTAGCCCTCTATTCGTGACGCCATTGCCGCCCAGCCAACGGTTGATGGTCTTCAGTTCCCGAAGCGTCTGCTCCAGGACAGGACCTGAACATTCCAGGTCGTCCATGATTTCCTTTTCGCGGGAGCGCTGTGCAAACTGACTCATCGCTTTTCGTAGTGGGTAGTTTCCAAAGTAAGTCCAGGACCAAAGCCCAAGGCAAGGATATCGCCTTGAATACTGGGATCCCGCAGCATACGCTCCAAGACAAATAAGATACTCGCCGAGGACATGTTGCCGCAGGTACGCAGCACTTCAAGCGCATGTTTATTTACTTCAGGCGACAAGCCAAAAGCCTCCTGCACCTGAATCAAAATCTGTTTGCCCCCCGGATGTATGGCTACATGCTGGACTTGGGAAAAATTGAACTTGGCCTCAAACAGATCACGAAGTTTGCGTATGCCTTGGTTGAGCAGGGAAGGAATGTACTGACTGAGTCGCATTTCAAATCCAAAGTCTCCAATTTTCCAGGCCATGTCTTTTTCCCCTTCCCAAAGAACCTCACTGAGGTAATTTTTGATCTGCAGCCCTTTCTCGGACTGCATGACCAAGGCTGCCGCTGCCCCATCCCCAAAGAGGGAATTGGCTAGGAGATTGTCCTCGTTGTATTCTTTTTGAAAATGTAGGGTGCATAGTTCTACGGAAACCACCAAGACCCTAGATTCAGGATTGGCTTTCACCAGCTGATCTGCAAGCCGTAGACCCGTAAATGCAGCGTAGCAACCCATAAAATGAATGCAGTAGCGCTGTACGGAGCTCGGGATTCCGAGGCGCCGCATCAACTCCAGTTCTACCCCCGGAGCGACCATCCCTGTACAGGAAACCAGAACGAGGTGCGTAAGCGAAAAAGCTTCGATATCGGCTTGCTGCAAGGCATTTCGAACTGCCTGCTCTGCTAGTCCCGCTGCCTCCGCTTCAAATACGTTCATCCGTGCCGAAGTGCTAGGAAAGGGACTCAATTCCTTATTCTTTGGAAAAAAGGTGAATTCAGCAACTTCCTCCTTTTCAAAATCATCCAAGACACTGTGGCGGAAATCTATTCCCGACTTACGATACAAAAAATCAAGCTTTCTTCGCTCTTGTCCATCCAGCTGGTGAGCCAACTGCATGAAGCGAGCAATTTCCGCTTGTGGTATAGGTGCCCCTGGATTGGAAAGGCCTATACTGACGATACTAGAATTCATCCACTCAAGTTACCAAAATAGTTCTAATTTAGATTGCCGAAGGACCTTTTTCGAAATAGCTGTACCTTGGCCCTCAAGAACCACATCTCATGATCACACGCTCCACACTCCTGCACCTCCGCATCCCCTTTTCGTTTTTTTTGATGCCGGTATTCTTATTTGCCTTGGCCTTGACGCCCAATCACAACGAGGTACGGATGCTGCTTGTTTTCTTGAGTTTGCACCTTTTCCTCTATCCCAGCAGCAATGGCTACAACAGTTACTTTGACAAGGACGAAGAAAGTATTGGAGGCTTAAAACATCCGCCAAAAGTGACTAAGAATCTATACGTCTGGTCCTTGGTGTTTTTTGTGGTAGCGCTTGCGCTTGGAGCCCGGATCAACTGGGAGTTTGCCAGCATGATTGGCGTCTACGGTTTGGTGAGCATGGCCTACAGCCATCCGGCGATCCGTTTGAAAAAATACGCCTGGACCAGCTGGGTGATTGCGGGCCTCTTCCAAGGTTATTTCACCTTTGCTATGGCCTACGCAGGACTGAGCAACCTAGGTTGGGAGGTAATCTTCAAGCCGCACGTGCTCCTTCCAGGACTCCTTACTAGCCTGATGCTCTGGGGCAATTACCCCCTGACCCAGGTGTACCAGCACCGAGAAGATGCGCGAAGAGGGGATCGCACGCTGAGCCTACTTCTTGGCATCAAAGGCACCTTCGCTTTTTCTGCGCTATTTTTTGCGCTGACTGCCTCCGCATTTATTTGGTATTTTGTAGACAAAGGCCAAACGCCTGTCGTCGGATACTACTTGGCCGCCATGGCACCGATTGCACTATTCTTTCTGGTTTGGATGGGATTCATCTTTCGTGAGTCTGAAAAGTACGCAAGCTACAGCTGGGCCATGGGCATGAACTTTCTGTCTGCCATCTCCCTGAATGCCTTTTTCATCTACTATTTTCTGGAGAACACCCAGATCTTGCAGGTGTTTAATTGAGATTTAGAAAGGCTGTCCGTGCGTGTTTTTGAGGAGGGTACGGGCCACAAAAGGAACGTGAGCGATCAGATTTCTTGCAATCACAGAACCTCGGCCTGAACCAAAAAGCCCTTGTATAGCTCTTCCTACGCCCAGGCGCTGGTAAAAAAGCGCATTCCATCGCTGCGAATAGAATTGCTCCACTTCTTGCCTAGTCTTTCCTTCCCGAAGCGCTTCCGTCACCAACAAAGCTGAATGCATGGCCATGGCCATTCCATTGCCGCAGAGTGGGGTAATCAGGCCAGCGGCATCTCCCAGCATGAGCAGGTGATCTTCCACGGGGAGCTTCCGCTCAAAATTGATTTCCGTAATCACTTCGGGCTTTTCCCATAAAAAGTCACTTTCCTGAAAAATTCGCTTCAAAATGGGATTCTTCCACAGGACTGCCTGCTCCATTTCAGGGATAGAGCCATAGGCTCTCAACTGATCTCGGCTACCGAGGTAGCAGAGGTTAAACTTTCCGCCTTCGATGGCATTGAATCCACAGTAACCCCCCTGAAAATTATGCAAGGCAACGGTGTTGGACGAGCCCTCCGCTTGGACGTGGTATTTGACTCCGATGTAGGGGCTCCGTTTGGAGAAAAAAGGCCGCTCCAACACTTGATCCAGCTTGCTCCGCTTACCAAAGGCTCCCAGCACATAGGGGACTTGCAGCACTTGAAAATCAGAAAGCGCTACTTGAAATAGTTCCTCTTTGGCAACAAATTGAAGCCCTGTGACGGTAGTGCCCGTCAAAAAGTTGACCCCTCGCTGACAAGCAAGACGGTAGAGCCATTCGTCCAGTACATACCTACTGATCCCAAATCCACCCA
>JBIIGH010000224.1:0-4029 GCA_044236565.1 Algoriphagus sp.
CGACGAAGAGAAGTAGATACGTATTTCCGTGGCCCTGTATTCTCCATGATGGCAGCCAAGTAGAGATTGTTTTCATCGAAAGCAATTTTTACACGGGTGGGAACTTTACTCAAGGAGGTGTCCGAGGGGAAGTACTGCATGAAATTTCCATTCCATCCTTCGGCATCTTTCCAGATGGCTTCATCCAAAATGCCGTCCAAAGTGATGGGCTCTTTCAGTTTAAATGCAAAGGCATTCTGCTGAGCGGGAGCTTGTGCTGCCGCTTGAAAAGATCCCGATACCGCAAGTAGGATAAAAAAGAATAAAAAACGTTTCATAAAGTACTTTCTGAGAATGCAAACATAGTGCTTTTGCTTAGGGGGAATCCTTGGATTTTTACCAATGGTCAAGTGGGCCCTGTCAATGGGAGAAATAGTTCCAAATGCCAAGAACTGGCTTTTGAAAGAAATCGATTCTAAATCATCCCCACCCTATTTTGAAGGGTGCCGATGCCTTCGATTCGGATGGTCACCTCATCCCCTTTTGCCAAGGAAAAATTGTCGGGCACGATGCCGGTTCCAGTCATCAAAAAACAGCCGGTTGGAAAGGAATTGGCCCGAAAAAGCCAGTTTGCGAGTTCAACTGGGCTTCGTTTCAATTGCGCCAAGCTGGTTTCCCCCGAAGCCGCCAAACTTCCCTGCCGATGCACCTCCAAACTAATCTTGGTGGAGGTAGGCAGCGGTTCCTCTTGAATCAAAAGGCAAGGCCCGAGTGAAGCGCAACCCTGATACACCTTGGCTTGTGGAAGGTAAAGGGGGTTTTCTCCTTCGATGCTCCGACTGCTCATGTCGTTGCCGATGGTATAGCCTTGAATTTTTCCCGAAGGGGAAAGCAACAAGGTCAACTCGGGTTCGGGTACATCCCAACTGGAGTCGGTTCGAATCTTTACCAAATCTCCGGGATTGGCTACGCGGCTGGCAGTCGCTTTAAAGAAGAGTTCAGGCCGCTCGGCTACGTACACTTTGTCGTAAAATGTGGCTCCGCCCGCATCACTCGACTCCTCCATTCGAGCGGTCCGACTGCGAAAATAGGTTACCCCCGCGGCCCAAACTTCCTGGGTTCCCATGGGAGCCAGAAGTCCTTCAGCGATGCATTCCTCGGCTTTTTCAGGACTTATTTTTTCCCAATGGCTGGCCTCTGACGCCAGCAATTTGGGGAGCTGCTCCCTGCCGAGCAACTGATCCCAATCGAGTTCAGGCCCTAAATAATGGGCGTTGTTTAGTTCCAAAAGTGTTCCTGAAATCAATTTGTACAGTCGCATGGCAAATGGGCTTGGGTGGATGCTTCAAGTTAAAAAAAAGCAGGGAAGAACCGCCTTTTGGAAAAAAACTTTTCCCGTTTAACTTTGTTGTCAGATCATAAGGGGTGCCTTTAATACAACGGGCTGAGATCATACCCATACCACCTGATCCGGGTAATGCCGGCGAAGGGAATTGAGAACACGGAGTCAAACAATTCATTCTTGCAGAGGAAGTACTAGTCTTCTTGAGTAGGAATCTGTCGTAGGCTTCGTCCAAAGGGTAAACAAATACAGAAAACCTCCCCTCGGTTTTCTCATGTTTCACTCAAAAACCCGAAAGGGGAAATAATGAAAAAGTTAGTTTTTGTAGGACTGTTTGTACTGATCAGTCTACACGCTTGGGCACAAGCTAGCCTAAGTGGAAGAATTTACGATGCCAAAACGGCCGCTCCCTTGGTAGGTGCATCCGTTTGGATTGAAAGTCTGGGAAAAGGCGCCGTCACGGATAGCGATGGAAATTTCACTCTCCAGCGGCTGCCGAATGGAAAGCAGGAAATTCGGGTTTCTTATGTGGGCTACGAAACCCTCCGCAAGTCTGTTGAACTCCCTTTGGCGGCCTCATTGGAGCTGGGCTTGGAGTCCAAGGATTTTCTCAGTGAGGAATTTATTGTGTCCGCAACGCGCGCTTCAGGGTCGACTCCCAGCACCTTTTCGACTGTGGATAAGTCAGAAATCGCCAAGCGTAATTTGGGGCAAGATATTCCCATCCTCCTCAACTTTTCACCTTCCGTGGTCAGCCATTCTGATGCAGGTGCAGGGGTGGGCTACACCGGGATCCGTATCCGAGGTACCGATCAAACCCGCATCAATGCCACCATCAACGGCATTCCACTCAACGACGCAGAGGCGCATGGGGTCTTTTGGGTCAACATGCCAGACTTTGCCTCCTCGGTAGAAAATATACAGATTCAGCGGGGCGTGGGCACTTCGACTAACGGAGCGGCAGCTTTTGGCGCTAGCCTCAACTTTCAAACAGATACCCGTCGGGACGAGGCCTATGCCGAAGTAGACAATGGGTTCGGTTCCTTCAACACCTGGAGGCATACCGTCAAAGCGGGTACGGGCCTACTCAACAACCGCTTTGCAGTAGATGCCCGGCTCTCCAAAATTACCTCCGATGGCTTTGTGGACCGCTCCTTTTCGGATCTGGGCAGCTGGTTTGTGTCGGGGGGCTATTACGGAGAAAAGAGCGTGATCAAGTTGATCGCCTTTTCCGGAAAAGAGCAGACCTACCAAAGCTGGTGGGGACTACCTGAAGACAAGCTGAAAACCGATCGCACTTGGAATTACTACACCTACGACAACGAAACGGACAACTACCAGCAGGATCATTACCAGTTGATCTATACCGGTAAAGTGGGATCCAACTGGAAGACCAACTTGGCATTGCATTACACCTATGGTAGAGGGTATTACGAACAATTTCGAGCCGATGACGACTTTGCAAATTATGCCTTAGCACCTGTGAAAATCGGAAATCAAGTGATTGAAAGCACGGATTTTATCCGCCGTCGTTGGCTAGACAATGATTTTTATGGTTTTGTGGGGTCGGCCAACTATGTATCTTGGGATGGAAAACTCGACTGGATCATCGGTGGAGGGGCCAATCGCTACGATGGAGGACATTTTGGAGAGGTAATTTGGGCAAGAATTGCAGGGCTAGGTAACATTCGGGATCGCTACTACGACAACAATGCAGTCAAGGACGACCGGAACATCTACACCAAAGCCACCTACGAGATCCAGCCGGGATTGAATCTCTTCGGAGACCTACAGTTGCGTGGCATCTCCTACTCCTTCTATGGAGTGAATGACGACCTACGCATCGTAGACGGTCAGCAGAATTACACCTTCTTCAATCCCAAGTTTGGGTTCTCCTACGAAAGAGGAAAGCAGACCTGGTATGCGAGCTATGCCGTGGCCAACCGGGAGCCGACCCGCTCGGACTTTACGGACAACCCCATCACCGAAGTGCCGCGGCCTGAGCGACTCAACAATGTGGAGGCGGGTGTGCGTGCCAAATCTGGAGGTTTCAGTTATGCCGCCAACTTCTACTACATGGGTTATAACGACCAACTGATCCTCACTGGACAGATCAACGATGTGGGGGCCTATATCCGAGAGAATGTGGCTTCCTCTTACCGAGCAGGGATTGAGTTGGAAGGGGCGTATGCGATTTCCAAAACTTGGACCTTGGGGGGAAATCTGGCGCTCAGCCAGAACAAAATCCGGGAGTTCACTGAGTACATCGATGACTACAGTGTTGATGAGTTTCGACAAGAGACCAACACTTACACCAATACGGACATTGCCTTTTCTCCCAATGTGGTGGGTTCGGCGATCATCGAGTACAAGCCCGCTAAAAACCTGTCTATCAATTGGCTAAGCAAGTATGTAGGGCGACAGTTTTTGGACAATACGGCCAACGAAGCCCGGTCTTTAGATGCCTTCTTCACGAATGACCTACGGATCAGCTATGCCGCGACCCCACGGTTCTTCAAAGGATTGGAAGTGAATTTGCTGATCAATAACATCTTCAACGAACTGTACGAGCCAAACGGCTATACCTTCAGCTACTTTGTGCCGGGAGGATTTGGACGGGAGCTGGTGACGGAGAACTTCTACTACCCACAGGCAGGAACGAATTTCTTGTTGGGGGTGAAGATGAAGTTCTAAGTTATTGTACGAGG
>JBIIGH010000225.1:0-4009 GCA_044236565.1 Algoriphagus sp.
ACAATATTTTCATTCAATACCTAGATCGTGCCAATGCCAAAGCTGAAAAAATGCTGGATCAGAATCCTAAAAACAAGGAAGCTGCCTTCTTTTTAGCTGCGGGACATGGATTCCAAGGGCGCTTGTACAGCGAACGTAAAAGTTGGACTAAGGCTACATTTGCTGGAAAGAATGCCTTGAAGTACATGGAAATGAGTCGTGGGGAGGAGGAGTTTAATCCAGAACTGCTTCTAGGAGATGCCTTGTTTAATTATTTTTCAGTTTGGATTCCTGAACATTATCCCTTGCTGAAACCCGTTTTGGCACTTTTTCCAAAAGGCAACAAAAAATTGGGACTCACTCAACTAGAAAAGGTAGCATCCACTGCTTTTTATACAAGAGTGGAAGCACAGTACTTCCTATTTAGATTGTACGGTTCAGAGGAAAAAAGACCAGAAGATGCCTTGCGAATTGTGGAATACTTGCATGAAAAATTTCCTAACAATCCCTATTTCCACCGTTCCTATGCACGCTACCTCTACACAACTGGCAAATGGACGCAGGCCATGAAGGAATCTTTAGAAATCTTGGATCGCCTGGAGCAGAAGCAATTTGGATACGAAGCTACGAGTGGACGCTATGCCGCATTTTATTTAGGAGAATATTACTACCGGATAGGAAACACGATAGAGGCAAAGCGCTATTATTCCAAGACCGCAACCATCGGGGAAGAATCGGAATCTCAGGAAAGTGGCTATTATTTGTACTCCTTGATTTCACTAGGAAAGATTGCTACTGCCGAGAAAAATAAAGCGTTGGCAAAAACCTATTTCAATCAGGTGAAAAGGTATGCCAAACGAAAGCATCCGGCACATCAGGAAGCGAGAGATTTTTTAAAGAAGAACAGATTGTAAGGATTGCTAGTCCTTGATTTTAGCCGTTTGCCATAGATAATTTGAATTCGTGGAATTATCGGATCCAAATAAGGGGATTATTCGTTTTATTGTTCGGAATCTTTAACAAAATTCCGATTTTGCCTTAAAAAACATTCGCTTACTCATAGAACTTTCATCATTTATTGTAATTTTGCACCACATATTATTTTGTAAAGCGCGAAAAAATGGATAGCAGCATTCGAATTAAGTTTGATAAAATTGACCGAAGTATTTTGGAAATACTTCAGAGCAATGCCAAGATCACCAATGCACAGCTTTCTAAGGATATAGGGCTATCTCCAGCTCCCACCTTGGAGCGTGTGAAGAAATTGGAGCAATCTGGGATTATTAAGAGTTACCACGCGAAGTTGGATCCGGAGAAAATTGGTCTAGGTGTCAGCACATTCGTTTTGGTAAGCTTGATTGGTCACAACAAAGGAAATATTGATGCCTTTATGAAGGAAATTAACCTGATTCAGGAAGTGATTGAATGTCACCACATCACTGGAACTGGCGATTTCATC
This sequence comes from Algoriphagus sp., assembly GCA_044236565.1. Lineage (GTDB taxonomy): Bacteria > Bacteroidota > Bacteroidia > Cytophagales > Cyclobacteriaceae > Algoriphagus. The sequence goes on from JBIIGH010000225.1 coordinate 1,439, forward strand.
TTAAAAATCATTGCCAAAGACATCATGGCTTATCAAAAATTGATGTTGGAGAAGGTTTCTGAGATCAAAGAAGTAGACTCCATGCAATCCATGGTGATTCTTTCTACTTTTAAGGATTCCAAAGTACTTCCAATTCCAGCATAATTAGCCAATACTACTAGTTAGGGTGGCTATGCCACCCTTTTTTTTTGAATACCATGACAGAAAACCCCTGGAAAACTAAATCCATCGCAACGGTTTACGAGAATCCTTGGATTCGTGTGGAGCATCACGAAGTGATTACTCCTGCGGGAAAGGATGGGATTTATGGGAAAACCCATTTCAAAAATAAAGCCATTGCCATTCTGCCGATCGATGAAGAAGGGAACACCTGGTTGGTCGGTCAATACCGCTATGCACTTGATGCCTACTCCTGGGAAGTGCCCATGGGGGGTGGGCCAGTGGATCTGGATACGCTTGCTTCTGCAAAGCGGGAATTGAAAGAGGAAACGGGACTGACTGCTAGTCAATGGACTGAGCTACAGCTGATTCATACCTCCAACTCAGTAACCGACGAGGTAGGCTATATTTTTATGGCTCAGGGACTTACGGAGGGAGAACCGGAATTTGAAGACACAGAAGACATTAGCATCAAGAAACTCCCTTTCGTGGAGGCTTTAGAATGGGTGATGTCTGGGAAAATCACCGATTCCTTATCGGTGATTGCGATTTTTCGGGTAGCACGAGCATTGGGATATTGATCGAATGGCAGTTACTAAAGAGATAAAAACCACCTTTCTTCTGGCTTATCCAGTGGTGCTTAGTCAGCTGGGCCAGGTGGCTGTGGGCATAGCAGATACCATGATGGTGGGTAGGCTAGGAGCCTTGCCCTTGGCAGCTGCTTCCTTAGCCAACAGTATATTCTTTGTCACCATGATGTTTGGGATTGGCATCTCGATGGGACTCACTCCCTTGGTATCCATGGGGGATGGGAAAGGTCGATTTAAACGTATTTCTAGACTTTTTACACATAGTTTGTGGATCAATAGTGCGTTAGGGATCCTTTTATTCTTTTTGATTTTAGGGTTCTCCCAGTTCTTGGGGGTATTGGATCAGCCCAAGGCAGTGCAAGAACTAGCGCTACCGTATTTGCTGATCATTACAGCCTCTTTAATCCCCATGATGGTTTTTCAAACCTTCAAGCAATTTGCAGAGGGGTTATCCCAGACGAAGCAGGCCATGTTCATTACTATTTTTTCAAATTTGGTCAATGTCTTTCTCAACTGGCTATTGATTTGGGGAATGTGGGGATTTCCAGAAATGGGAATGAATGGAGCTGCTTGGGCGACCTTAATTTCGCGTGTGCTGATGATGGTGTTGATGGCGGCCTATGTGCTGTACACCAAGCGCTTTGCCCAATACCAGCTACGTTTTTTCAAGGTGCGATTCAGTCGGCCAATGCTGGCTCGAATCCTCAAAATTGGGGTGCCTACTGGCTTTCAGTTTATTTTTGAAGTTTCCGCATTCAGTGCTGCAGCCATTATGATGGGTTGGATTGGCGTCAATGCCCTTGCTGGCCATCAAATCGCCCTTAATTTGGCATCCATCAGTTACATGATGGCCACAGGCGTAGCTACAGCAGGCATGATCAGGGTGAGCCATTTCATTGGAAAAGGAGATTTGGTGTCGATGAAAGAAGCAGGACGGGTGGCATTCGGAATGGTAGCTGCCTTTATGTTTGTGTGTGCGATGCTGTTTTTTGCCTTCCGGTTTTACCTGCCCACGCTTTACATTGATGATCCTGAGGTGATTTCCTTGGCAGCATCCCTATTGATTCTAGCTGGATTTTTTCAAATTTCAGATGGGGTACAGGTTGTTGGCTTGGGTGTGCTTCGTGGGATGGAGGATGTAAAAGTTCCTACGCTAGTGACCTTTTTTGCATATTGGGCATTAGGTCTTCCGTTAGGCTATCTCTTAGCTTTTAAGTTGGGTTTTGGAGAAAGTGGAATTTGGATTGGATTGCTAATTGGACTTACGATTACCGCAGCCCTACTTTTTTACCGGTTTGAACAGTTAAGCAAGAAAAAAGGCCTTCTTTCCAAATCAAATCTCGGATAACAGTAAGTTATACTTATCCGATTTTCCATTACTAACCAAAGAAAATAGGGGCTGAGGATCAATCAAGGTACTTGGTACTTAGCATTTCGTACATTTTTTAGCCGTTTCAATGAGATTTCCTTGGGAAGGACTATCTTGGATGACCTTTTCTACGAAATTATGAAACGACTCCTTCTTCTAATCTGTACTTCATTTTTAATGTTTAACAGCTGGGCTCAGCAACCTGCAGTACTTTCGGTACGCGAGCAGGCAGCTGTAGTGGACTCCTGGTTGGAAGATCGGATCCAGCAGGTCCTTCCCAACTTGATGACCGAGACGGGGATTGATTTTTGGATCGTAGTGTCCAGAGAATACAACGAGGATCCGGTTATCCGTACGCTTTTGCCTGCCACCTGGCATGCTGCACGCAGACGCACCATCCTGGTGATGTACCAGCCGAGTCCAAATGCTCCCGTAGAAACCTATGCAGTAGCA
>JBIIGH010000226.1:0-3998 GCA_044236565.1 Algoriphagus sp.
CTCTGCTACCGCCTTGAAGTAGGTCAAGTGTCTAAGTTCCATTGATGCTTTTTAAGTATCAGTTACTAACAAATATAGTATTACTAGGCATCAAAAAGAAAAAGTAGATTTACAACTATAGGATTATCCGCAATCCTACCATTGGTTTAACATTAGTGTTATTTACTGCGGCTAATCGTCCACAGACCACGGTCTGCAGGCAGACGACTGTCAACGGTTCACAGCCCACTTACTTGAACTTAAACCCTTGTTTTCATGGGTTACTGGTGATAAAGCGGATAATCCTAAAGACTAATTCAAAATTCTTGAGGTTTTGAAAACCCCAACCAATATGAACCAATTTCGATACGGAGAAGACCAGTTGACCGCGTCCATCGCACTAGGCTTGGCGAGAAAAGAGATTCAGGGAGTCCTGAGCCCTGCTACCATTCAAAAAGTACAAAAATCTGCAGCGGCTGTAGCGGAAATTGCAGCGGGTGAGCGAATTGTGTATGGAATCAATACTGGTTTTGGACCGCTCTGCACCAGCAAGATATCGGCTGCAGATACGCAGCTCCTGCAAGACAACTTATTGAAAAGCCATGCCGTGGGAGTTGGTGAACCCGTGGAAAATGAGATTTCTATCCTCATGCTGGTGCTCAAAGGCCATGCCTTAGCTCAAGGGTATTCGGGCATTCGACTCGAGACCCTAGAGCGAATCCTCTGGATGATTTCAGAGGGAATAGCCCCTCTCGTCCCTATCCAAGGATCGGTAGGTGCCTCTGGGGATTTGGCGCCCCTCTCCCATTTATTTTTACCGCTGATTGGTGCAGGCAAGGTCAATTACCGCAGAGAAGTTATTCCAACTGGTATTTTGCTAGAAAAATTAGGAAAATCCCCCTTAACCTTGGGCCCAAAAGAAGGACTCGCCTTGATCAACGGCACCCAGTTTATGGCTGCCCACGGCGTCAAAGTGGTGGAGCGAATGCACAAACTACTGAGTCATGCCAACCTCAGTGGCGCGCTCATGATTGAAGGTTTGCTAGGGTCCATCTCTCCTTTTTCGGCAGAGCTCCATCAGCTTCGCCCCTATGCCGGCAATCTCCACGTGGCGAAGACCCTTCACCAGCTCTTGAAAGACTCTGAAATCGTCGCTTCCCACGCCAATTGCTCCCGTGTGCAGGACCCTTATTCCCTGCGCTGCATGCCTCAGGTACATGGCGCAAGTTGGAATGCCTACCTGCACTTGAAGCAAACTCTTGAAATCGAAATCAATTCCGTAACGGACAATCCGGTGGTCTTTGATGCCCAGCATACCGTATCGGGAGGCCATTTTCACGGGCAGCCCATCGCCTTGCCCTTGGACTATGCCACCCTCGCGGCTTCCGAAATCGGAAATATTTCAGACCGACGGATTTACCTCTCCATCGAAGGAAATACACCAGGAGTGCCCAAACTGCTGCTTCAGGAAACCGGCTTGAATTCAGGTTTGATGATCCCACAGTACACCACGGCAGCCTTGGCCTCAGAAAATAAAGGGCTTTGCTTTCCCGCCTCCGCGGATTCCATCCCTACCTCCTTGGGTCAGGAAGACCACGTAAGCATGGGAAGCATCAGTGCACGAAAAGCACTTCGGGTGATTGATAATGTGGAAAAAATTCTCGGTATTGAGTTGCTGTATGCCGCTCAGGCCATGGACTTCCATGCGCCGCTCCGTTCGGGGAAAATCTTGGATGCGGTGTACAGCCGAATACGCGAAGTAATTCCGACTCTTGAAAAAGATCGGATATTGTACGAGGACATGGAAACGGCCATCGAGCTGGTAAAAGGAGGATCCTTGCTCGCACTTGCGCAGCAGGTGGCTCAAGAAACCGGTGCTCCTTACCAAACCGAGTGGTCCGCCCTTTTTGACTATTGATGCTCATGAAAAAAATAATTGGTCCCATTCGCCAAGTGCTCACCCTGGATCAGCTACCGCTAAAAGGAGCCCTCCGCGACGAGCAACTCGAAATCATTTCCCAGGCAGGAATCCTGATTGAGGGAGAACATATTCTGAAAGTGACTTCTTGGGCGGAACTAAAACAGGAATTCCCCGAAGCGGAAATCCATGAACTAGTCGGTGACTATGTTGCCCTGCCGGGCATGGTGGACTGCCATACACATTTGTGTTTTGGGGGAAGTCGCGCTCGGGATTTTGCCTTGCGAAATACAGGCAAGACCTATCTTGAAATTGCCGCTGCTGGCGGAGGAATTTGGGATACCGTCACCCAAACGAGAAGTTTGGATAAGGAGACCCTGGCAGGCCTCACGGCCAAGCATGCCAACCGGCTTTTGTCCGAAGGGGTCACCACCATCGAAGTCAAAAGCGGCTATGGCCTATCCGTAGCCGAAGAATTGAAACTGCTTCGCGCAATCCAGCAAGCATCCACTCAAACTGCTGCCGATTTGATTTCGACCTGTTTGGCGGCTCACCTTTGCCCAAAAGATTGGAAAGGGAGTCCTGCCGACTACTTGAATGAAATCGCCAGTCAGCTTTTCCCAGTGCTGCAGGCTGAAAACTTATGTACCCGAATCGATGCCTTTGTAGAAAAAAGTGCTTTTTCTCCAGAAGAAATAACTCCCTATCTGAAAAATGCAAAAGAATTGGGCTTTGACTTGACGATCCATGCCGACCAATTCTCTTGCGGGGGATCCCAGGTGGCTGTTGCGCTTGGGGCTCGTTCCGCGGACCATCTGGAAGCTTCGGGTGAAGTTGAAATTCAAGCCCTTGCTCAATCCTCCACAGTAGCCGTGGCATTGCCAGGTGCATCCATCGGATTGGGAATGGCCTTTACGCCAGCACGCAAACTCTTGGATCAGGGAGCCATTTTGGCGATTGCCTCCGACTGGAATCCCGGTTCTGCACCCATGGGAGACCTATTGGCCCAAGCATCCATCCTGGCCACCTTTGAAAAATTGAGCACGGCAGAGGTCCTTGCGGGGATCACTTTCCGCGCTGCTGCTGCCCTAGGCTTGACTGATCGAGGAAAATTGACTACAGGTCAATTTGCTGATTTTATCCTTTTTCCTACTGCTGATTACCGCGAAATCCTGTACCAGCAGGGAAAAATGAAACCGGTGGGGGTGTGGAAGAAAGGAGAAAAAGTAGAGGCAAGAGATTAGAAACAAGAGTTTAGACTCCATTGTGAACCAAACAAAAATCCCTGTTCTTGATACTAGCGACTTTACACCTCTCTTCAAATATCGAACCCCGAATGAAGAATGAAGAATGAAGAAGTAGGGAAACATTAAATAATGCCAGTACCAGGATTTCTAACCAAGCAGAATTTAGTCTAATCTCTTGGTTCTTGCCTCTTGCATCTACTCTAATGTTGAACGCCGATTGAAGAATGAAGAAGTGGGAAACATGGAAATATGCCAGAAGCAGAACTTCCAACCTAGCAGAATTTAGTCTAATCTCTTGGGTCTCGGTTCTTGCTTCTTGATACTTGATACTCGCTACTTGATACTAAAAACATACATGCAATTCCAAACCCAAATCCGTCAAGGAATACCCAGCCAACTGCCTCCCAAAAAGGAGCGGACAGCTGGGATATCCCATGCGCCCAAGCGCAAAGACCTGTTGTCGACAGACGAGAAAAAATTGGCACTGCGGAATGCCTTGCGCTATTTCCCCAAAGAATGGCATGCCGCTTTGGCCCCTGAATTTTGGGAGGAACTCCAAAATTACGGTCGCATCTACATGTACCGCTTTATGCCGGACTATGCGCTCAAGGCTAGACCCATAGCGGAATACCCTGCCCAATGTGCCCAGGCAGCAGCAATCCAACTCATGCTGCAGAACAACCTGGATCCTGCCGTGGCCCAGCATCCGGAGGAATTGATTACCTACGGAGGCAATGGAGCGGTATTTCAAAACTGGGCGCAGTACTTGCTCACCATGCGGTACTTGTCCGAAATGACCGAGGAACAAACGCTTCACCTCTATTCAGGGCATCCCATGGGGCTTTTCCCCTCCT
>JBIIGH010000227.1:0-3976 GCA_044236565.1 Algoriphagus sp.
AACGTAGGCAGGCTTCGCGTGTCAATCCTTTATTTCTTTGCGTCTCTGCGCCTTTGCGCGCCATATCTTTTTTTATACTTCGTGCGCTTTTCTTTTTTTGATTTTTCGCATGCTATTTTTTTCTTCTCGCAAAGACGCCAAGCCGCAAAGAGTTTGCTACCGTAGGCAGGCTTCACGTCTTCGTGCGGCAACCCTTTATTTCTTTGCGTCTCTGCGCCTTTGCGCGATAACCCCTTTTTTAAAGAATAGCCTTACAGGTTATTTACAATCCGAACTATTCCATTTTTGATCAGCGCTTCATTAAAGTTAACCAGTAGCCCTAACTTGAACCCAGTCAGCTTTAAATAGGTCATAAGCTGTTTTTTGTGGACAAGCTCAAGCGCTTTTACTGATTTGATCTCGATTAAAACTAGGTCTTCCACAATCAAATCTGCGCGGAAGCCTAGTTTCATCTCCACCCCATGCCACATAATTGGCACAGGATATTGCCTCTTAACTTGTAAGCCCTGAAGACACAATTCATAATGTAGCACCTCTTCATAAACGGATTCAAACAAGCCTGGCCCCAGCCCAACATGAACCTGATAACAGGTGTCTACGACGATTTTAGAGAGGGAATTTTCCATAGGTTAAAAAATAGAGCGGTTAAAAAAACTGATTTCAAGGAACAAAAAACAAGCCCCCTGATAAAAATTAAGCCTTTATCTGAATTTTCAAATTCTGCCCTTCAAATAGTCCTGCCTCAACTCCTCTGGAAATCGTTCGATGGCATAGCGCAAAGCAGTTCGTGGGAGGGAACTGTAATGCTCTTTTAGAAATTCATTCGCTACCTCAAAATCTCGTTTGCCAATCTCTCGAATCATCCAGCCGACGGCCTTATGCATCAGGTCATGGGGATGGGTTTTCAGTTGCTCCGCTAAGGCCAAGGCATTGCTAAACTCTCGTTTTCTGATCCAATAGAAACTGCTGATCATGGCCACGCGCTGCCTCCAAAGTAAGGGTGAGGTAGCCAGGCTGAAAAATAAATCCTTTTCCCTTTTCCAATAATAGGCGCCCAAAATCTGGGAGCAGGAGCTGTCTACCAAATCCCAATTGTTGATAAAGTCTAGGTGATCCAGGTAAAAATTAACAAACTCTCCTCGGAGTGATTTACTTCGGGTTTTTTCAAATTTGTAGACCAGAGCTAAAAGTCCCGTCAACCGCATCTCGTGGTAGGGATGTTGAACCAACTCAGAAAGCTGAGCCAAACTGGCATCCTGAGCGATTGCCTTGGCGATTTTTCGCTGCTCTGGCACGGGTACTCCCAAAAAGATATCCCCTTCCCCATAACCACCCGGCCCAGTTTTAAAGTAGTGCTGCAGGTGGGCGGCTTTTGGCGGAATCCCTTTTTGCTCTAGGCTCAGCAGAATCTGTTCACAAAAAGTACTCATTTTGTAAAGCAAGCCATGGCAGTTTCAATGGCTCTTTCGACTGTTTTTTCACCTGCGGCATCAAACTTTTTGAGCGGTCTGTTGGCCAAGATGGCGTTGAGGCTGAGCACTTCGTGGCCTAGGAGCTCTCCGAGGGCATAGTAGCCTGCGGTCTCCATCTCAAAGTTGGTCAAGTAGCGTCCCTGTACTCGAAGGGCCGCAAGGCGCTCGATCATGTGTTCAAAACGGGGCTTCAGTCGTACTTCACGGCCTTGAGGTGCATAAAATCCCGGGCAGGTGAGCGTCACCCCCCGTAGAATTTCAGGACTAAGTTTATTTAACAATAGCGTAGAAGCGGCTGCTTGGTAAGGCCGGAAAGTAAGTCCAAGTTCCTCCTGTATTGCTTGAGCAAGATCTTGCGCTCCGGAAAGTGGAGGGTAGTAGGCCATCAGCGTATCCATGCCAATCGCCAGTTCAGAAGCCAGTAAGGTGCCCGTTGGGATGTCTTCTTGAAGGCTTCCCGAGGTACCGATACGAATGATCTGTAAACTGGTTTTTTGTGATTTGACTTCGCGTGTTTGCAGGTCTACATTGACTAGCGCATCCAGTTCGGTCATCAGAATCTCAATGTTGTCCGTGCCCATCCCGGTGCTGATGACAGACACCCGATGTCCATTTTTCCAACCCGTATGCGTGATGAATTCTCGGTTTTGGAGTTTGAAGTCGATCTGGTCCAAGTGCTGCGATACCGCGGGCACGCGATCTGGATCACCTACCGTGAACACCAGGTTGCCCAGCTGCTCTGGCCGAAGGCGCAAATGGTAGACACTACCATCTGGGTGGAGGATGAGTTCCGTTTCAGGAATTTGATGCATCTCCAGAAACTTTTTGCATCAGTTCTTTGGAAGGACTGCGGTGTAGCCCTTTGAAAGGGTTGTAACCGTTTGTATTTTTTTGGTAGTAGCCCGTGCCGTCGTAGTGTCGCTTTTCAGGATGTTCTTTGCACTCGGCAGAGCAAGCGCCTTGAAGTTCCCAACCACAGGTTTCACAGATGGCGAGGTGTTCGTTGCAACTTGGATTGGCACAGTTGACCATGCGGTCCGAAGCGGTTCCACACACATGGCAGGAAGATACGATCGTGGGATTGACCGTGTTTACATCCACGGCGATGCGGTTGTCAAAGACGTAGCATTTGCCTTCGAAGTCTTCGCCTCCGGCTTCCATGCCGTACTTGATGATGCCCCCATGAAGCTGGTAGACATCTTCAAATCCCTGTTCTAGTAGGAAGGCAGAAGCCTTTTCACACTTGATTCCTCCGGTGCAGTAGGTGAGTACTTTTTTGTTTTTGAGGTGTTCCAGTTCCTTCACCTTTTCTGGAAAATCTCGGAAGTTGTCGATGTCTAGGGTAATTGCATTTTTGAATCGCCCCAGTTCGTGCTCGTAGTTGGAGCGCACATCTAGGATCACCACATCTTCTTGGTCCTTGAGTTGTTTAAACTCTTCCGGCTCCAGGTGCTTCCCTGTTTTCACGTTTGGATCAAGGTGGCGGAGGGAGGAATGCACGATTTCCGGTTTGTAGCGCACGTGAATTTTGGCGAAGGCATGCGTTTCGTGGGTATCGATTTTGAATTCTGTCTTGGCAAATCGCGGGTCAGCTTGAATGTAGGCCATGTAGGCATCGCAATCTGCGGCTAGGCCAGAAACAGTTCCATTGAGTCCTTCATCGGAAATGATGATTCGGCCTCGGATATTGTTTGCTACACAGAAAAGGTGGTGTTCTTCCCGGTATTCTTCTGGATTGCAAATGTCCGCGTAGCAGTAGTACAGCAGAATGCGGTAGGGTTTGTTTGTGTTTTCCATAACTAGAGCCCTGTTTCGGCAGGGTGTTTGGTTGTTTAAGTATACTCTTTTGACTTATAAATAGAATGTACAAAGTACGAAGTACCAGGTACCAAGATTCTTCAGAATCCTGTCTGTGGTAGAAAGGCAGCATTTTGCTCTAACTACTAATCCCTACTTTGTACTTCGTACTTGGTACTTTTCCCCACTTCAACATTCTGCACTCGGCGTTCAATATTCGACATTATTTTCAGTTTCGTACTTCGTATCTCGTACTTCCTACTTTGTACCTCGTACAATCATTTTATTTTCGAAGCCGGGTTCCCAAACACCGTCTCGTTTTTTCCTACGGAGGAGATGACCACTGAGCCGGCTCCTACACGGGCACCTTTTCCGATGCGGACACCGGAGACGATGGTGACGCCTGAACCGATAAATGCGCCTTCTTCCAAGACCACATCTGCATTGATGATTGACCCTGCGCCTACCTGAACGTAGTCTTCCACGGTCACTTTGTGTTCGATAATCGCTCCGGTATGGAAAATGCAGTGACTTCCTACTTTCGCCCCAGCACCCACAGTCACCTGTGCATTGATAAAGTTGCCATGGCCTAGTATGGCATCTGTGGAAATGTAAGCGCGCTCATGGATGGCATTGATGGGTTGCATCTTTCGGTCTTCCAGCAGAAGTTCCACTAGAAATTTGCGGTATTTGGTATCGTCCACCGC
>JBIIGH010000029.1:0-14674 GCA_044236565.1 Algoriphagus sp.
AGCAGCGCCAAACAGCGGAAGCCTACATTCAGCAAGCAAAAAATCGCTCCGAACGTGAGCGAATGAGTGATGTAAAGACCATTTCCGGTGCATTTACGGGTTCCTACGCCATCAATCCTTTTAATGGTGAAGAAATCCCCGTCTGGGTGGCTGATTATGTGTTGGCAGGCTACGGCACAGGTGCCGTGATGGCAGTACCCGCACACGACGAGCGAGACTACAATTTTGCGAAGCACTTTGGATTAGAAATCCGCCAAGTAATTGAGGGATCCATGGAAAATGGTTCTTTCCCTGGCAAAACAGGCACTGTGATCAACTCAGGCATGATTAGCGGACTTTCCGTGAAAGAGGCCTTGGCCAAGTGCATTGCCTTTTTGGAAGAACGAAAGATCGGTCGTGGAAAAATACAGTACCGCATGCGGGACGCTATTTTCACGAGACAGCGTTACTGGGGTGAGCCGCTACCGGTTTATTTCAAAGACGGACTTCCCTACCTCATCGAAGAAAAAGACCTGCCACTCGTCCTACCAGAGGTAGACAAGTACCTCCCGACAGAAGACGGCGATGCTCCTCTCGGAAGAGCTAAAAATTGGAACTACCAGACTGCAAAGGGTGAGTTTCCCTTGGAGAGATCTACCATGCCAGGCTGGGCGGGATCTAGCTGGTATTTTTTCCGCTACACCGATCCCAAAAACGAGGAATACCTCGCAGATAAAGCAAAAACCGACTACTGGGGTGCGGTAGACCTTTACATTGGAGGTTCGGAACACGCCACCGGTCACTTGCTGTATTCCAGGTTTTGGGCGAAGTTCCTCTACGACATCGGTGCGGTAAGTATCGAAGAGCCTTTCCAAAAGATGATCAACCAAGGCATGATCCAAGGGCGATCCAATTTTGTGTACCGCATCAAAGGCACCAACACCTTTGTATCCCATGGACTGCGGGAGCAGCACGACACTTCTGCTATGCATGTGGATGTAAATATTGTACACAACGACCAGCTCAATCTAGACAAGTTTAAGTCTTGGAGACCCGACTTGGCCACTGCTGAATTTATCCTTGAAGATGGCAAGTACCATTGTGGGGCAGAGGTGGAGAAAATGTCCAAGTCCAAATACAACGTGGTTAATCCTGATGACATCATCGAGCGCTACGGGGCCGATACCTTGCGTTTGTACGAGATGTTTTTGGGACCCTTGGAGCAGTTCAAGCCTTGGAACACCAACGGCATCGATGGGGTGTACAAGTTCTTACGAAAAGTATGGAACCTGTACCATCCTGCAAATGGGGGATTTGCTGTTTCAGACGCCCCTGCGAGCAAGGAAGAACTCAAGGCCCTCCACAAGGCCATAAAAAAGATGGAGGAGGACATGTCCAATTATTCCTTCAACACCTCCGTGTCGAGCTTCATGATCTGCGTCAATGAATTGACTTCATTGGGCTGCAACAAGCGGGAAGTATTGGAGCCCTTGGCAATTTTGATTTCTCCGTATGCGCCGCATATTGCAGAGGAACTTTGGTCCTTGTTGGGTCACAACGCGTCCATCACACGTGCTGCATTCCCAGAATTCAGAGAAGAATACCTAGTGGAAAGTAATTTTGAGTATCCGGTCATGATCAATGGGAAGCTGCGCGCCAAGCTAGACCTTCCGCTTACAATGACTGTTCCAGAGATCGAAAAAGCAGCCCTAGCCGATGCGCAAGTCCAAAAATGGCTTGAAGGAAAATCTCCGAAAAAAGTAATTATCGTACCAGGCAAGATTGTCAATTTGGTAGTTTAAACCTGCACCAAATCAAGGAAGGGGAAACTTTGTTTCCCCTTTTTCATTTCCTAGATTAGCCTCTTCTTTGCTCCTGTCATGATCGTTTACAGCTTTCCCGTCCGTACTGCCTTTATTGAACGAGATTTGGAAATGATCCGTCCTCATGCGGAAATCAAAGATTTGGAATTTACCCAAAGCCCTATTAAGCTACCATTTTACCTAATTCTTCAGTTTTTTCAGTTGCTCTGGTACCTGCCTCGGACCAGCCAGTACCTTTGTTTTTTTGGGGGATACCATTGCATCCTTCCGGTGGTATTTGGGAAGATTTTCAGTAAAAAATGCACCATCCAAGCAGGAGGCACCGACTGCATCAACATGCCGGAAATTGGCTATGGCAACTTTCGGAAAAAAAGCCTTGCCTGGGCTACCCGCTTCTCCTTTGAAAATTGCAGTTTAATCCTGCCTGTTGCCGAGGCCTTGGTAAGCCAGCACTATACCTATGACCCACAGATCAATCCGAAGCAGGGCCTGCTGCAACTGATTCCTGGGCTAAAGACACCCATTCAGGTTATTCCCAATGGATTTGATACGGAATTTTGGAAGGATTTGGGAATGGAGCGGGTAAAGCATTCCTTTATTTCGGTAGCCACCCATACCTCCACTCCTGCTCGAGCGCGGGTCAAAGGATACGACTTGATTGAACAATTGGCTGCAAATAATCCTGAGTGGCACTTTACCTTGGTGGGGGACGCGGACTACCAGGCACCTTCGCCGAATATTCGGGTAGTGGGAAAGGAAAGGCCGGAAGCCTTGGTGCAGCTTTACAATACCCATGAATTTTACTTGCAGCTATCCAGTTCGGAGGGCTTCCCCAATGCCTTGGGCGAGGCCATGGCCTGTGGTTGTGTACCGATAGGCTCGGCTGTGGGAGCCATTCCAGAGATCATTGGAGATACCGGATTGCTGCTCAAAAGAAAGGCGCTTGGCGCTTTGCAACAATTGATTCAGAATTGGTTGGATGAAAAAACCAAGTTGACCTCCCCTAGAGCACGTATTGAACGCTACTTTACCTATGACCATCGCCGAAAGTTACTGCTACGGGCGCTGTCGCTTAAGGATTAGCCTGGATTGGATACAAAAAAAACAGCGAAGAAGCTTCCTTCTCCGCTGCCTTCAAAAACAAGCCTAATTCAACCTAAACCGCAACACTGGAGTCAATTCAAAACTTTCGAAGGACTCTGCGTACCCACTTGTGTAAAAGAGGCGCGTCCGCAAACCCACTTGGAAATTTTCGCGAAGAGAATGGTAGTATTCTAGCCCCACAAAAGCACCGAAGTCGAAATTGATGGGAGGATCACTAAGTAGAATTTCAGATCTATCTGATAGGCCCCAATTGATTGAGATATAAGGATCTCTAAATCGTAGGTTAAACAGACCTGCCGAACCAATCAACTTATCTTCGATAAAATGCCTTTTGAATACCAAATAATGGAAGTTTTTTACCTTTCTAATTCGGTAATCTTGAAATGTGGCCACAGCAGTTGGGGTTTGAATGACAAAAGAATAATCCTCTGAATTCACTTGCTTGGAAAACCCAAATCCAAACTCATTTTTCCCAGCAGGTCTATACAGGTATTCGAAGCCAAATGCCTCCCCTCTACCCTTCATCTCGATATAGGTTCCGCTAGGTATGGGATCGTAAGAATGATAATCATGCGAAAGTCCATAACTAAAGCTGAAGCTAGATCTTGACAAAATCGAATCTAGCTTTTGAGCCATTGCAGGTGGAAAAGAAAGGAAAATTAGGAGTACTACTAACCAGGTTGCATTTTTCATTGTAATAAGGATTAAATTTTAAAAGTGGATAGGACTCATATTCTTGATTGGGTAAACAATCGGATACGAAATCATTTGAAAAAACAGCGAAGAAGCTTCCCTCTCCGCTGCCTTTAGAAAATATCCCTAATTCAACTTAAATCGCAACACGGGAGTCAATTCAAAACTCTCAAAGGACTCGTCATAGCCCTGCGTGTAGAATAAACGCGCACGCAAGCCCACTTGTAAATTTTCCCTGAGCTCATGGTAGTACTCGAGGCCTGCAAAAACACCGAAATCAATCACTACAACTCCATCACGTAATGTGACTATAGTTTGGTCTGAGTTTCCTATTATTTCCACATAAGGATCTCGGTACCTTAGGTTATAAATTCCAGCAGCACCAATCAACTTCTCTTCTATAAAATGCCGCTTGTACAGCAGGTAATGGAAATTTTTTGTTCCTCGGATTCGGTAGTCATCAAAATTTACCAAAGCGAAAGAAGTTTGTTTAACAACAGTAAAGTCTCGGTAATTGACATCCTTGGAAAATCCAAATCCATACTCATTTTTCCCCTCCGGTCGATACGTATATTCAAAACCAAAGACCTCTCCTACCTCGCTTCGATTGTTAAAACTTGCGATTGGTAGCTTATCGTTGGTATCCACACAGCAAGCAAAGAAATCATGCGAAGGTCCGTAATTAAAGCTAAGGCTAGATTTAGATAGAATGGAATCTAGCTTTTGGGCCATCGCAGGAGGAAAAGAAAGGAAAAATAGGAGTACTAACCAGGTTGCATTTTTCATAGGGATAAAATTTAAGTTTTAAAAAAAGTTAGACGGACTTATTCGGGAATGTCCGTGAATCGGTGTTCGAAATAAAAATGTAGGAGTCCCACATTTTTAACATTGTAATCGATGCCATTTCGGGTACGAACGCCATGGTCTGTAGCTCCTACTACATAGGCCAGAACCGACCTTCGAGACAACTCCGTATTTACTCGAAAGCGAGAGCTTTCAGATTCCACTTCTATGTTGACAGAGGCCGTCGCTTCAGCAGTAGTTTCCTTTTTTATAAAATCATACCCCACTTTGACTCCAGCATTTGCTTTTGCCTTTCCTGTCAAGTTGTGCTCCGTAAAAAGGAAAAATTGCTGGCTATTTTCTGTCATGTCCCAGTCAGGGTCAAATTGAATATTGACTGTCTTCCACCTTTCTAATTTGATATCATCTTTCGAAAATTTGATTAAATCGTAACGGTAGGTATCTCCATCCACTCCAGCAGCTACTGTACCATCAAAATTGACCTTTACCTTACTGGAACCTCTATACAACCGTACCTTAGTGATTCGACCAAATAAACCTATATAATCTTTTCCCGTGAGTTTTACCTCCGGAATCGTCGTAAACAAGATATCTGCTTGGGAGATGGAGGTATGGTTGACGTTGTAATCCAGGATCACCGCATCGGGTGCGGGGGTAGGAAGCTCGGGTACAGGAGGCGTATTATTCATCTCGTAAAAATCTTCATCCAGGTAGGTCACCACCAGCGTAGCATGATCAAGCGAATAGGCATCGTCCACATACGGAATCCTCTTGCCTTGGGGGCCGTCGCCGTTAGTCGAAAATAAAAACCCTTCGTTCCAATCTTCCCGAATAAGGGGGTCGTAGGTGGTGGTAACAGCTCCCTGGTAGGTATCCCAATCAAACCGTTCCTCATACGGGAAGTGAATCACCAGCCCTTGGCTTGCATAAAATTCAATCAATTCCTCTCGGAGGGAAACCCGATTCTTGGCATCCCCTTTTTTGGATTGAAAGGTTTCAAAAGACCTTTCTAGGAAGGGATACTGGGATAGGTTTGCGAGGGAATGCTCCAGAATAGCCTCCCGCACCGAACTTGATTCCTTTCTTATTGCAAAGCCTTTATCGAGAGTAGCCAAGCGAGCCAACTCAGAAGGAGGCATCGAGGCCCTATCCCCAAGGAGTGTCGAGAGGGACACCGCATCCCCGAAGTCATCGTACTGCTGAATGTGCTGACTGAGTGTGACCCGCGCTTCTTTGCTTTGCATCACCTCGCCGAGCAGTTGTGAAAATTCTTTGGCTGTCTCTACCTGCTTCCACTCCGCTAAGGGAAGGGTTTGCGTCCAAAGGGGATCTGTTTGACTGATTGAGGCGTCCTCCTGTGGGAGGCAACTGCTAAAAACTAAAGTGCCCGCAAAGAGGCAGGCTGAAAAGTGTATTGGATTTCGTTTCATAGAAAGTGTGGTTTAAAAAAGTAAATCGATTGAAAAAAATGCTTCATGTGTTGAGGTGGCTAGCCTCCCTGATTAGCCAGGTGTTGGGTTTAGACTATCAGAAACTTAGTCCATTTTATTTAATTAAAAAAGGATTAAATAAAATTATTTAAATTTATTTTTTATTTCATACAAGTAAACCAGCTCTTAGTTGACTATTGCGTAGTAAAAAAGGCCTAAAGCCTATTAACTAACACCTGTTCAATATAAGCTGGGTGGGGATACTTCTTGTTCGAGGTGACTTCCATCACGTATTGGATGAAAGTCATTGGGTAGGTTTGTATTTCTAAACCAACGCAACTATGGAAACGAACAGCGCGATTATGCCACGAATCGGGGATTTTGCCCCAGACTTTGAGGCAATGACTACCACCGGAAAAATGAAGTTTTCGGAGCATATCAAAGGGAAGTGGACCATCCTCTTTTCCCACCCAGCAGACTTCACACCGGTATGTACCACAGAAATGACCGGCTTTGCCCTAGAAAAAGAGTTTTTTGCTTCCAAAGACACCTTGCTGGTAGGCTTAAGCATTGACTCCATCCACTCCCATATCGCATGGGTAAACAATGTGAAGAAAAATACGGGCGTCCTTTTCGAATTTCCCATCATCGCAGACATCGACATGAGCGTATCCAAGCGCTATGGCATGCTGCAACCTGGGGAAAGCGAAACGGCTGCCGTTCGGGCGGTATTTTTCATTGACCCCAATGGTAAAATCAGGTTGATCATGTACTATCCTCTGAATGTGGGTCGCAACATGGAAGAAATCAAGCGCTCACTCATTGCCTTGCAAGCAGCAGACAAATACAAAGTGTCCCTTCCCCTCAACTGGGTACCAGGAGATAAAGCAATCGTTCCTCCCCCTAAAACAGTTAGCGAAATGATTGAACGCGAAGCAAGCGATTACGAAATGGTAGACTTTTACTTGGCGAAAAAGGACATCCCAACAACTTAATTTGGATTATATGGTTGATTTAACTCGAAAGCCTTCACGAAATATTCGTGAAGGTTTTTTTATTTTTTACTCCTAAATCCAAATCTTCTGAAACCAAGTTCTAAAAATTCCAAAAAACCATATTTGTGATTTTTTACAGGGATTTCTAAAAAAACAAATCGATTTTAAACCACCTTTTATAATTTTTATGATTCTTACAGATTTTTTTAATAAAAAAAGGAGCCGATTTCAGAAAATCGACTCCCGATTTGGGGTTATTGTTAATGGATTAAAACCATATAAACTTCTGCAAAATGCTGGGTTGAGCACTAGTTCCTTGCGATAAAGTTTCTTAAACCTATGCAATCGATTGTATTTATCAAAATTTCGGAAAAAAATTTCTAAATAAAGTTTCAATGGGCATGCTGACCCACAAATAAAAAAACCTGGTTCTCCCACCTTTTAAAAATGGAAATTGGCATAATCCTGAAAAGAGTGTAGCGATACGATTACCTATTGAATTTTATATCTATTTTTATTTGAAACCCTAAAGTGCTGTTCCATGGAATCAGAAATCCACCTTGAAAATAACCGATTTGGCAAGCTGCAAGAGTACCTCAAAGAATTTGTTTATGGGGGCATTGATGGCGCAGTGACCACCTTTGCAGTGGTAGCCGGAGGATTTGGAGCCAATTTAGACACGGGCATTCTCCTTATTTTAGGATTTGCCAATCTGCTCGCAGATGGGTTCTCCATGTCTGTAGGCGCCTACCTAGCTGCCAAAAGTGAGCGCGACACCTACGACAAACACGAAAAGATTGAATACTGGGAAATTGAAAATCTCCCCGAGATCGAGCGAGCTGAAATAGAAGAGATCTATGCCGCAAAGGGATTTAAAGGAGAACTGTTGAATCAGGTCGTAGAGCACATCTGTGCAGACAAGAAGCTCTGGGTAGATGAAATGATGAAAGACGAACTTGGCATGATGCGCGATTCCAAAAGCCCTTTCAAAATTGGAGCCGCCACCTTTGCATCCTTTATTCTCGTTGGGCTCATTCCGCTTACCGTGTACCTCTGGAACTTTTTCTTTCCAACCGAGATCAACCTCTTTTTCTGGACCAGCCTACTCACTGGCCTAGCCTTTTTTCTAGTGGGCTGGCTGAAAAGTTCTGTCAACCAAACATCTGCAGTACGTGGGATTTCTGAAACTGTGCTTTTGGGCCTTTTAGCAGCTGTGGTCGCTTACTTTGTGGGAGATGTATTGGAGAAATTTTTTATATGATTGAAAAACTTAGTAACGGCTGACGGTCAACGGTCCACAGCTCACTTAATTTAACTTCACAACTTATTTTTATTAGTGAGTGGTGAAAAAGCGGAAAATCAAGTTTAACAAACTAGCGATTCTCCATCTTTCCACTAGACCTTTTTTTACCCAATTCGGATTTCTGCTCGTTTTCCGCATTGGTAGAAGCAGCAGCCAATTCAGATGCATAAAAATGAGTGGACTTGAAGTAGCTCAGACGAGCTTCTGACTCCCCACTTGCCCGCTGCCATTTTTCCTGCTTGTATAGTTTGACTTTGTCCTCATGCAACTCCAGGAGCTCATCGTAAGGACCTCGAGCGGAAATCAACTTGACGAAAATCGGGGCTGTTTCAATGGCTATGAAAAGCAGGACTAAAAATAGCTGGGCAGTTGCCATGGCCTCACTTTCCGCAGTAAGCTTTGCCAGACCGTCCATTCGCGCGGCAAACCCATCAAATCCATCGATGCCAGGAACTTGTTTCTCAAATTCAATTTGCCGCTTGGCACGGAACGCTTCGATTTGAACATCCAATCGCTGAATTCGTGATACATTACGCGCGGCTATCGCTCTTAAATCCTCTTGAGCTCCATCCAACTGTTGTTCTTTTTTCTTGGCATTTGTTCCCAAGCCCACCTTTCCACTTGTGCTGGCCGTTTTTTCTCCAAAGCGCTCGGCATCGTATTCTTGCTGCAACTTGTCTCGGTAGGCACGTGCTTGATCCACCTCCTCAATTAGCGCTTCCTTTTCTTTTTCCAAGGCCTGAATTTCAGGAAATCCTTTGGCCAGGCTATCCTTGGATTGGGAGATGAAAGCAATCTTCTGCTCGTCCAACTTTCGATTGATCTCCCGCTCAAAGAGTTTCAGCTCCAAAGGCTTGGAAATCACTACAGCCAGAAGTAGTGCCAAAACGAGTCGAGGAAGGGCTAGTTTCCACTCAGACCAGCCTTGAGCTTTTTTGCGCATGCTGGAAACAATGAATCGATCTAAATTGAAAATCATCGCTCCCCAAAGTAGCCCAAAAGACAAGGCGATTCCCCAGGCTTGAAAAACAGTGTAGAGCGCATAAAATCCGGCTAAAGCGGCAAAAAACCCTGTAAAAAAGACAGTTGCACCGATCCCAACATATTTGGTCGACTCTGTAGGCACTTTTTGAAGGATGGGAAAATTTGCACCGCTGCAAAACCAGAAAAATCGGGTGAGTACCTGCATGTATTGGATAGTTTTATTGGTCTTTTATGAATGATGCGAAAACGCGACCAAAAACCTACCCGGGCTTAACTTCCAGACAACACCCCTCTAAATAGCTTCGAATAGGCATTAATTCATTTTGTCCACTTCTTTTATCAACTAACACAGCCGGATCAATTGTTCAGTTTCGTTCATAAGATTGATCGATTTTGGTTCACTAATTTTTAGTAGGTTTGAAAACATGAAAAAATCAATTGCCCTTTACCTCGTTTTTCTGCTGGCATTCACCGCGAGCTTTGGACAGCAGCACCCTTTCGAAGCGGAAGTACGGCTACTCAGCCAGCGCTTGGATAGCTTGGGCTGGAGCAGTGGTGGAACAGTTTTCACGGGAAGTTCAACCATCAAATTATGGCGTAGCCTTCCTGAAATAACTCAAGGAAAAGAAGTGCTCAACACTGGATTTGGAGGTTCAAAAGCCGCTGATTTGGAACGTTACCTTTATCCACTTGTGTTGAAGTTTGATCCGAAACGGGTGTTTATCTATGAAGGGGACAACGATCTCTGGGCGGATGTCCCTGCGGAAGAAATTCTGAATAGCCTCAATCAAATCGTGAACCGCATCCACCTCGTAGATCCTCAAACTGAAATCATCCTAATTGGAGCTAAACCAAGCCCTTCTCGCTGGGAGAAAAAAGAGGCCTACTTGACTTTCAATCGTCTACTCAGTACTTATTGTGAGCAAAAAGAAAACGTGGACTATCTGGATACTTGGAAAGCATTGACTGACTCTAGCGGATCTCCAAGACCAGAATTGTATATCAAGGACCAGCTCCACCTCAATGAAGCAGGGTATAAAATTTGGGAGCAAATTTTTGTTCCATTTTTTGCCAAGTAACTCCAAAGTGTTCGTTCATCGGACGGGAAGGGTGTTTTATTAAACTTGATTGGTTGTGCAACTCTTGTCGATAAACTACATTTTCCTACTGGATCAGGATTCCATAGGCCTCACAACAAGGCCAAATCCCCAAGAAAACCCGCGAGAAACTTAATAACTGGATAACCTTACTACCAAATATTATTCGTACTTTTGCGCCTTCAATTAGGCAAACCATGCAGAAAATTCGGAATATCGCGATCATCGCACACGTTGACCACGGTAAAACTACCCTCGTGGACAAGATCATCCACGTATCAAAAATCTTCAGAGAGAATCAACAATTTGAAGACCTCATCCTCGACAACAACGACCTTGAGCGTGAGCGCGGAATCACCATTCTTTCTAAGAATGTGTCCGTACGCTACAGAGATCATAAAATCAACATCATTGATACACCAGGTCACGCCGACTTTGGTGGAGAAGTGGAGCGCGTTCTCAAAATGGCAGACGGTGTAATTCTACTCGTAGATGCCTTTGAAGGCCCAATGCCACAAACCCGTTTCGTATTGGGCAAAGCTTTGGCCCTTGGCCTTACCCCTATCGTGGTAGTGAACAAGGTCGACAAAGAAAACTGCAGACCTGACGAAGTGTATGAGTCCGTGTTTGAACTAATGTTCAACTTGGATGCAACCGAAGAGCAATTGGAATTCCAAACCCTCTACGGTTCAGCGAAGCAAAACTGGATGGGTCCTGATTGGAAAAACCCAACCGATTCCATCCTGCCTTTGTTGGATGCGATTATCGACCACATTCCAGCTCCAAAAATTGAAGAAGGAACTTTGCAAATGCAAATCACTTCCTTGGACTACTCCAACTTTGTAGGACGTATTGCCATCGGACGAATCGCTCGTGGAACCATCTCCGAAAACCAGCAGATTGCCCTTTGCAAGGCAGACGGCTCGATCAAAAAAATGCGCGTAAAAGAATTGCACACCTTTGAAGGCCTAGGCAAAAATAAGGTTCAAAGTGTAGCAGCAGGAGATATTTGCGCGGTCACTGGTATTGAGGATTTCGAAATCGGTGACACCGTTGCTGATGTAGACAATCCAGAGCCGCTCAAGCGTATCTCTATCGATGAGCCTACGATGAACATGCTTTTCACCATCAACAACTCTCCATTCTTTGGTAAGGAAGGTAAATTCGTTACCTCACGCCACTTGAGAGACCGTTTGATGAAGGAGACTGAGAAAAACTTGGCGCTTCGTGTAGAATCTACCGATTCAGAAGATCGTTTCTTGGTATACGGCCGAGGCATCCTTCACTTGTCCGTATTGATCGAGACCATGCGTAGAGAAGGTTACGAACTTCAAGTGGGTCAACCACAGGTAATCTTCAAGGAAATCGACGGTATGAAATGCGAGCCGATTGAAACCCTTGTAGTGGATGTGCCTCAGGAAACTGCCGGTAAGGTAATTGAATTGGCAACCCAGCGTAAAGGGGAATTGCTTATCATGGAACCGAAGGGAGATCTTCAGCACTTGGAATTTAAAATTCCTTCAAGAGGTCTAATTGGACTTCGAAACAACGTGCTTACTGCTACCCAAGGGGAAGCAATCATGAACCACCGTTTTGAAGCCTACGAACCATTCAAAGGAGCTATCCCAGGTAGAATCAATGGATCCTTGATCTCCATGGAAGGGGGTCAGTGTACCGCTTATGCCATCGATAAATTGCAAGATCGTGGGGTCTTCTTTATCGAGCCAGGTGACGATTTGTACACCGGCCAAGTAATTGGAGAACACTCTCGAGACAACGACATCGTTGTCAACGTGCAGAAAGGCAAAAAATTGACCAATATGCGTGCTTCCGGTTCGGATGACAACGTTCGAATCGCTCCTCCAAAGCGTTTCTCTTTGGAAGAATCCATGGAATACATCCAGAAAGATGAGTACTTGGAAATCACTCCTAAGTCTATCCGTATGCGTAAGATCTATCTGGACGAAAACGAAAGAACCAGAATGGCTAAAAAGGAGGATTAATTCTCACTGAAGCTAGATAGCAAAGTCCTTCTCCTGACAGAGAAGGACTTTTTTTATGAAAACATCTTTTTGGGAGCTGAGAAAGGAAAATAAATTAAAACGGGTTCCATCTTCCATTTCCTAGGTAAACAAAGCAATTAATTTTTTTATATTTATCCCCTGCTGTCTACCTCTTTGAGACCACATTGAAGTAGCAGGCAGTCAATTCCGATGAATTCAAGACGAAAATTTATTCAAACGCTAGGTGCTGCAAGTGCGATAAGCCTTGTCTCCATCCCCATTAGCCATTCTAACTCCATGCCTACGCAAAAAATCATTCACCAAGTTTATTTCTGGTTGCATAAAGAATCTGATGTAGAAGAATTTCTAAAAGACGCAGTTCCCATGCTGGGCCGCTGCAAAGATGTGATTCAATTTTACCAGGGAGTTCCTGCTCCAACAGAGAAAAGAGACGTAGTAGATCATAGTTTTCATGTGTCCTGCAGCCTCTTTTTTGATTCCCTAGCAGGACAAGCAGCATACCAAAAAGACCCACTTCATTTGGAGTTTATTGCCAAGTACTCCTCTTTTTGGAAAAGTGTGAAGGTGTACGACATCCTCCTATAAAACAAGAATTGAAATTTTACGTTTAGAATAAAAATTACACTACTCCTATGAAAAAATTAATTTGGATAAGCGCTTGGTTGTGGATAGGCTTATGGTCTTGCACACCTACGGAAGAACCCACTACTGTGACTCCAACCCCAGATAAACCAGTGGTAGATGAAGTCAAAAAAGCCATTGTGGATGTCATGCGTGAATGGTATTTCTGGAATGGACAACTTCCTGCAACGGTGGACTTAACCAAATACGCCTCCAATGAGGCCTTGTTGGATGGTATTATTTACAAACCAATCGACCGGTTCTCTTATTTGACCACACAGGAGTCGTTTAACAATGCATTTGTGGGTAAGAACGCAGGACATGGTTTTGGGTTTGCATTTACCGCTGATGAAAAGCTCTATGTGTCCTTTGTATTTGCTGAGTCTCCAGCTGGATTAGACGGTTGGAAAAGAGGTTGGGAAATCACTCAAATCAATGACAAGCCGATTGCAGACTACAAAACAGCTACTGGAGGATATGACTTTAAACTTGGTGGATCTGACCCAGGAATCATCAATAAATTTACCTTCAAGTTGCCTGACGGTACCACGACTACCCGTACAAACGTGAAAGCCGAATACCAGTCCAATTCCGTTTTGGACCAGCGTATAATTCAGGTAGATACCAAAAAAGTAGGCTACTGGGCCTATCAAAGCTTCAAAGCGACCGCAGGATTGAGCCCGACGCGAAGTGCTGAAGTACAGACTAGCATGGAGTTTTTCCAGAATCAAGGAGTCCAAGAGCTTGTAATCGATCTTCGTTACAATGGGGGTGGATCCGTGGCCGTAGCTGAACAGATTTGCAATTACCTGATTCAGACATCCAACAATACCAAGTTGATGTATACCAACAAGTTGAATGCCATGAAAACCGCTCAAAACACCTCTCGGAATTTTAGCAAAATTGGAACCATCAGCTTGAGTCGTGTCATCTTCTTAACTTCACGAAGCTCTGCCTCTGCATCCGAATTGATCATCAATGCACTGGAGCCTTACATGCAAGTAGTACTAATCGGAGACAATACCTTTGGTAAGCCAGTAGGATCCTTCCCGCTTTCTAGCTACAATCGTATCCTTCAAACCAATAATGTGGAAGTGGTACCGATCACGTTCGCCATTGCCAATGCAGCAGGTAAAGCTGAATATTTCGAAGGTTTCCCTGCCAACTTTAAAGTAGGCGATAGCCCTCAATTTGCTTGGGGAGATGTAAAAGACCTTCGTTTGGCTGCAGCCATTCAGTACATCCGTACGGGAACGGTGGGTAACCGAATGAAGGACACCTACTACAAGCCTACATGGGAAATGATCGATGCTTTCAAAGGATTGCAGCAAGAATTCCCTGTTTACTAAAAAGGAAAAAAAAGACCTAAAAAAAGAGCTCGAGATACCTCGAGCTCTTTTTTTGTTCCTGCCAAATCCGGAATCATTTCGTATGCCGCTGCTTGAGTATGGCTACCACCTCGTCTAGGGAATAGCCCTTCGCTTCAAGTAGTACGAGGTAATGAAATAGCAAGTCTGCCGCCTCTCCTAGGAAAAGCTCCTTGTTGTCATCTTTTGCCTCGATCACCAGTTCCACCGCTTCCTCCCCTACTTTCTGAGCCAGCTTATTGATTCCTTTTCCAAAAAGACTGGAGGTGTAGGATGCTGCACTCGGATTTTCTTTGCGTTCTTTAATTATCCCACGAAGGTGATCGATAAATGCAGTTTGAGAGCTATTGGATTCCTCAAAACAAGTATCTGCTCCCGTATGGCAAACGGGTCCGAGGGGCTTGGCTTTGACCAAGATCGCATCCCCATCACAATCTTCCTGCATGCTGA
>JBIIGH010000228.1:0-3926 GCA_044236565.1 Algoriphagus sp.
TGATTGGATCTTTCCCAGTAGTTCAAGTAGGTAAAAGAGGCATTCAGTTCGTGCCCTTTTCGTTCAAACCTTTTTTTGAAATTTAGGATCGCTTCCTTGTTGGGCTCATCCTCCGTCTCGTCTTGTCGGCGTAGGGCATAGCCTAGGTAGTTGTCTAAGGTATTCAAGTAATCCTCGTATCGGATATCTGTGATGCGATGCGCATCACTTCTACGCCACACATAGGAGGCGGTGAGGATACTCTGCTCATTAAAAAAATAATCTAGGCCAGCTCTCAAGCTATTATTCAGGCTATTTACAGTCGAGTTTGACTTCTGCTGCAGGAGCAAGGTGCTGCCATTTTCTTGGTACACCTCTTGGAATAATTCCCCTCTTCCTGGGCTATTACGATTGGCTAGTCCATAGTTGACAAACCAGTTGATTCGATTTTTGCGGTAGTTGAGGTTGGCGGTAAATCCAAGATTGAGCGGAGATCCGACAATTACTTCTCCAGAGCCATTGAAACCCTGTTTCTCGTCTTTTTTCAGGATAATGTTGATCACCCCTGCCATTCCTTCGGCCTCATACCTGGCGGAGGGATTGGTGATCACTTCCACGCGTTCTACTAGGTTGGCTGGAAGCTGGCGAAGTCCACTGCTCCCTTTAAAACTCACGAGTCCAGAGGGCTTGCCATCGATAAGAATGCGCACATTCGCGGAGCCTCTCAAGCTGACATTTCCTTCCGGATCCACAGCAACGGAGGGAAGGTTCATCAGGATGTCTGAGGCATTGCCGCCTGCATTTGCGAGGTCTTTCCCTACATTGAAAATACGCTTGTCCAAAGCGAGTTCCATCATTGTTTTTTCCCCTTGAACCAGTACTTCTGCTAGATCTGCTGTGCTGGATTGTAGGGATAGGACTCCAAGGTCTACTGCATTTTGCTTGGTACTCAGGGTAAAGACGGAGGATTTGAGGGCTTCGAAACCCATAAATTCTACCAGCGCATAAAAAGAGCCTAGTGGCAATACCACTTCAAAATTTCCTTTTTCGTCCGCGATACCTCCGCCAATCAGGCTGTCTTTTTGGGTGTACACGCCCACGGTTGCAAACGGGAGGGGGCTAGATTTTCCGCTTTCCTGAACAGTTCCCCGCAGCTTGCCTTTCTGCTGGGCTTCGAGGTCATGCAGAGGAACAAAAAGTACCACAAAAAAGAAAAGGCCAAGGCAAAAGGATTTCATAGGTTTGGAATTTGGCTTATGCGTTAGATTCAGAACTGATACAAAAGTTTAAGGGGTCTCCCTAGTTGTAAAGCAATTCATGACTAACCTAAACTAAAAGAAGGCCATTTTACTGCTTAATTTGACAAGTGGAAAAAATAAAGGTCGACGCTTTCCTTCGTTTGGGTAAAAACAAACCCGAGGCCACTTAATTCATGGCCGAAAGCAGTTGCAGGACGATTCCTGCGGAATTGATCGCCGCAGGGCGGACAAACTGGTTGAAACTCACTCGTGCTACTTGGTTGGCATTGTCACTGCAGCTGCGTAGGACGATAAAGGGAACACCCAAAGTTCTGCATAGATGCGCTACGGCCGCACCTTCCATTTCAGTGGCCAAGGCTTCGTAGTCCGTGTACAACTGTTCAGCAGTAGCCTGGTTGCTCACAAACACGTCTGCCGTCGCAATCACCCCTGAAAATACGCGAGGAGCTCGATTGGAAATGGGAATAAAAGTGACTCGCTTAGCTGCGGCTTCGGCCTGCTGAACCAATCCTGGATCTGAGTGGATGTACAAGTCATCGTATCGCCCACCCGATAGCTTACGAAAAGGGGAGATCTTGAAACCTACCGAATCGATCTGCCCAAAATCAGTTTGAATCAATTTCGTGCCGATAACTACATCACCTGGTAAGGACTCGGGGTGCAAGCCTCCTGCCACGCCGGTGAATATCAGTTGCTTCGGGGAAAAATGATCCAGTAGAATCGCGGTGCTGTAGGCTGCGTTTACTTTGCCAACCCCCGATTTGCCGATGACTACTTCTTGCCCTTTCAAGTTGCCAGTGTAGAAAGTAAGTCCTCCATACTGCACTTCTTCTTTTTCTTTCAGCGAATCCAAAAGAATAGCGATTTCCTGATCAAGAGCTCCCAAAACTGCAATGCGTTGCGCGCTGGCACCTAGGGAGAGGAATAGAAAAAGGATGAGGAAGGAAAGTGATTTCATAGCGCGAGAAAGAAAATCGAAAGTAGGCTAATCCAAATTAAAATGGGGTGGATTTCTTTTCTTTTTCCTGCCGCGAATTTCAAAAAGGTGAAGGCGATAAAGCCAAAAGAGATGCCAATGGACAAGCTGTAGGTAAAGGGAATGAGGACAAGAGTCAAAAAGGAGGGGAGGGCTTCCTCAGGATTTTTCCAATCGATTTGCGTGAGGGGCAAAATCATAAAGGAGCCCACGAGCACCAAGGCGATGGAACTTGCAATGGATGGAATAAGCGAGAGTAAGGGAGAGAAAAACAAGAAGGGAAGGAAGAGCAAACCTGCGGTGATCGCAGTTAGGCCCGTTCTGCCGCCAGCGGAGATTCCCACCGCCGACTCGATGTAGGCAGTGCCCGAACTGCTGCCTACCAATCCCGCTACTAGGGTAGCTAAAGAATCTGTAAGCAGGGATTTCTGCATGTTTTGAGGGTTGCCTTCTGCATCCTTGAGGCCTGAAGCTTCTGCCAAGCCTACAAAGGTGCTGATTCCATCAAACAGCAGGGTGAAGGTAAAGACAAAAATTACGGGCAAGTAGCTGTAGCGAAGTGCGCCCAGTAGGTCCGCTTTCCCCACCAAACTGAAGTCAGGCCAGGAGAAAATTCCGGTGTAATTGACCAGGGTGGCTGCACCTCCAGAAATAGCGGTTGCATCACCCCACCAGCGCCCAATCGGCCAGGCGAGCAAGGTGGTAAAAGCGATGCCAAAGAGAAGGGCTCCAGGAACTTTCCGAAGGGTCAATGCACCCGTGAAGAGTAGGCCTGCGAGGAAGGTGAGCGTGACGGGATCTTTGAACGAAGCCATGCTCACCAAGGTGGCTGGGTTGGCCACAATGAAATCGGCATTTTGAAAACCAATGAAACAAATGAAAAGTCCAATGCCAGCCGATACAGAATGACGTAGAGAACTTGGAATGGCGCGAATGATTTTTTCTCGGGTGTTGAATAGGGAAAGGAGGAGAAACAACACGCCGGACCAGAAAACCGCACCCAAAGCTTCTTCAATCGTTAGTCCAAATCCCAAGACTGCGGTGTAGGTGAAAAATGCATTGATCCCCATGCCTGGTGCTACTACGATGGGGTTTTTGGCATAGATTCCCATCATCAAACTGCCAAAGGAGGACACCAATACCGTTGCGGTAACGACAGCAGAGAAAGGCATTCCTGTAGCCGAAAGAATCGCTGGATTGACGATGATGATGTAAAAACAGGCTAAAAAGGTGCTGATCCCTGCGAGGATTTCGGTTTTGGTGTTCCGCTTCATGGCCTCAAAATAGACAAATCCGCACTAGAATAAAAAAATTAAGATGTCAACGGTCGACGGTCCACAGTCAATTGTGTTCCAATTATGAATGACCTATTAAAATTTAGAATCAAGAGCCGAGAGGCAAGATGCGAGACAGGATGTTTACTCTAGAAACTAGTTTTCCTCACTTCTTCATTCAACATTCAGCGTTCGATGTTCGACATTATTTTCAATTTCGTAATTCGTATCTCCCACTTCGAATCTGCTGTGGACAGTTAGCAGTTGACAAATTATCACCCGTTGACAAAAAACTATTGAAAATTCAGCACAATCGTCACTCCTTTTCTTCGAAGGGAGGAGATGACATCTCGGATTTCCGGGGCTGTTTTATCAGCCACATAGAGGTTGTTGATGCCATGTGAGAAGCGGATTTCAGGGGCAAACTTGAAGTACTTG
>JBIIGH010000030.1:0-14495 GCA_044236565.1 Algoriphagus sp.
CCTAAAATGTGTTTGATACAATTTCTGAATTCTTGGTTCAGGCTGATAAATCTGGAGTTTCACAACTGCCTTTTTATTCTTTGCCTTCCATCTTGTATCTAAGGTGATTGAAACAGATATCTTTTGCATCAAGATTGATTTTATATGCAAGATATCATACTTGCATAAAAACTTGCATACAAAATTGACAAATATTGAAAAACATCAATGACTAAAAATCAATAAAAATTGCTCTATTACTCATATAGAGGATAAAAAATGAAAAAGCGAAACAATAAAATAGTATAAAAAACACGACTGGGGGGCGTGTGGTCGCAGGTTCAAATCCTGTCACCCCGACATGCTATCCAAGGAGTTGCAATTTATTTTGCGACTCCTTTTTTAATGTATATGGATTGATTTTTCAGAGGATTTGGGCTTGGTCCAAGTCAAAAATCGGCCTATCGTCTGGCTCTAATTCAAGTATCCAAACTAGGCCCTTCAAAAAACTACTCTTCAATTGAATCAATTTGGAAGGCCACCTCATTTCGGCGATTGATCACATCCCAAGGGGCATTGTAGCCCATGTATAGCAGGGAACCCTTGGTGCGAATGTTCTTTTCTTGCAACACCTGGGTCAAGATTTGGGCATATTTGGCTATTTTTTCGTCAGAACTAAATCCTCCGAAACGCAAGACAGCCAGCGTCATTGTCTCTTGTTTTACTAAAGAAACTGCATTGGAATTAGGAGTTGGCAGGTCCGATAGTTGGTACTGGCTGGGCATCACGAAAGACATGGATGCATCCGTATCCGACATATTCATGATGACTGGAGAAGTCATGGCAATCTTTTGTTGCTGCTGGTTTCCGCCGAAAATGTAGTTGGCCACTACACCGAACCCCTTGTTTCCATTGGAATCGTAGCGCTTCCCACCCAATTTGGTTTGTGCCAAAATTAGTTGGGGATACTCCCTGATTTCGACCTCACCCACTGTTTTTAATACTTTATAGTTCGGCGTCTCGATCCCTTTAAACCGAAATGAGAAAAAAGAGATCAGTCCCCCTAGAATCAATACGCTACCTGCAATCCAAATGACAGTTTTCATGTAATGGAAACATGGGAGATGAGAAAAATGTTTGAAATGGCTAGTCTTAGATTTTCAGTCTCTTGTTCACTTTAGTCGGTACTGATTTAAACCCATCCAAAAAAAACTCCTTGAATTGAGGAGTTTAAATTTCAAACAAACAAAAGCTCTCCCCTTTATTCCTCAATGATCCGAATCATTTTGTTTCCATACTTACTCATAGAGTCAGCATTGACCTGCATCGCGTCGTAATAGAAACTTACGTTGGCGAAGAAATAGCGTAGCTTGTTTTTAGTTTGAGGATCGATCTCTTTCACTCCTTTCTTTGATGGCAAGGACTTCCGCGGAAAGCGCCATACCTCCCGATAAAGATCAGGCTCGGTGATATTGGGAACCATCTCTTGCAGGTAAATTTGGTACTCATTGGAAAGCAGCAATTCAGTAAACTGAAGGTCTTTCAAAAAATACTGGTACCGCAAGGCAAAATAGCTGAGGCTATCGCTGCCTTCATTTTGAATGATACCCATTTCCTCTGCCTGCTTCGTGCTTTTGTCACTAGGAGTAAATAAGTAGGCCACACTGTAATTGACCATCGTGTTGTAAAAATCTTGTTGATCGAGCGCTTTTGGATCTTGTTGGATGAGCGAGTCCATTCGATCGATATTGGCAAGGTTAAACCTCGCTTGTGCGCCATAGTCTTTGAGTTGCTGCAGATCCTTAGTCATGTCGCGAACCATGGCCTGCTTGATGCTTGCTACTTTCCTTTGATCTGAGAGTTGACTGCGGTAGTTTTCCGCCCAAAAGCCCAAAAATACGGCCAAAAACACCATTGCAAAGTCAAGAAAATAGGATTTCCAGGATTTCATGTTTCTAAAATGAGTAAATATTTAGAAAATCCCAATCTACCTCCCTTAAAATCTCCAGCCACTCAAATTCACTTTGCTTTCTAGGCTTTGTTCGAGGGTGTTTTCGAGTTGTGGGAAAAAATCTAGGCCTGTTCGCTTTTCGATTTCATCCACCGACACGGCAAAGGCCTGCAAGGATCCGGAGGCGCCTGCATTGGAGAGCACAAAGCCCAGCATCTTGGGATTGGAACCTCCGGTGAAAACAATTTTATAATAGGCACAGGGTACCGTGATGCTCCCCTTGATGCTCCCGCAACTGCTGGATAAAATCGGGCCAGTCACCACATACATTCCATCATTCCCCAAGGCCTGTTCCCTTACCCAGTCTTCCAACCTGGACCAAATCCCCCGATTGAAAGAGGGGGCCATGGGCGACATATTGGACATGTAAAAGGTTTCCGACATCGCGGTTAAGTTTAAGGCCATGTCTGCAGCCGGACAGAGATGTCCTCGGTCGTAGCCCGAACCCTGGTAATCGGTGGATTTGACAGGATTGGATTTTACTTTGGGATCTATCCGAAAATCGTCTGTGCGCGCCTGTCCACCCCTAATACTTTCGGGACTAAGGTAGTAGTAGGAATACTCTGCCTGCCGATGCGTGCTGGAGTAGGAAAGGTTGTAGTAGCTGTGCTGAATTTTATACCCAAGGGAAGCTTTCGGCGCATAGTTCTCCACCGATCTCGAAGTGCTTCTAAAAAGTGTATCTTCCTCCTGGGCACAGGAACTGCATACAAATAACAACACGAAGGCAAGCGTGTGCAACAAGCGCATAACTAGAATTAGGGCAAGTGAGCTGAAAAAGGAGGGTGAGTCCTTGACAAATCTACGAGATACGAATCAGATTGTAACGCAGTAAAAATTTAGAGCTCTCCTACTGCCCTACCTCCATAAAGTTCAACACATCCTTGTAGCCCTTGCTCCAAGGGAAGAAAAACTGGGTTACCATCGGAATGTGTTTGGTTTTGGGATAAAAAGAGTAATCCAGCTTCAGTCCTTTTTCTTCCGCAGCCTTGCGAAAGCGCTCCACTGTCAACTTGATTCCTGGATAGGTAAGCTCCCCTTCCATCACCAACATTGGGATTTCCTTGGACTCCAGGTAGTAGATCGGCGAATAGGTTTTCCATACCGCAGGATCAGCTGTAAAGGCATCGTAGTTGTCTTCCTTGTTGTATTTTTCTTTGAGTTCGGTCAGAAACCAGTACCAATCCAATCCCGCAGGATCGTTTAGAATAGCGCCTTTCAAGGGATTGGTCATCCCCAATTCCTTCCAAGGTTCGTCCTTAACCGCTACCAAAGCAGCCAAATGACCACCCGCAGAGTGTCCTGACACATACATATTTGCAGGGTCTCCACCATAGGAAGCGATGTTTTCTTTCACCCATTGGATGGCTCGCGCGATGGCTTTTTCCATAGCGGGCAACTGGTAGGTTGGGGCCAAGGGATAGTCGATAATTACAGATACCACCCCTTTTGCCGCGAGGCGATTGCCCATAAAATCGTAAATCTCTTTTCTGCCGCTATGCCAGCTACCTCCGTGAATAAAGATCAATACCGGTGCATTTTTGGCCTTTTTGGGAGCAAAAACATTTAAAGTTTTTTCTGGAAGATCGGCAGTTGCCGATAGGTAAGGAATATTCTTGTTTCGCTGAGTTTGCAGTACCCCGCAGGAACTCATCAGGATCAAGAACAAGAGGGCGAAAATAGACTGCTTCATGGGAGTGATTTTGTATAAAAAGCAAAAATGAGGCGTGTTTGTTTTACTAACCTTCAGAAAATCGAAAAAACCTGCCGTAAAGAGCAGGAATTTTCATTTCTAGGTATTATGAGATCACTGCCGGTTCCTGCTGGCTCAAGCAGTGGAAGGAACCCAATCCCCAAATGATGTCGGTACTATCAATACCCACTACACGACGGGTTGGAAAGCAGTTGGACAGGATATCCAAGGCTTTTTGGTCGTTTTTATCTCTGAAGGTAGGCACCACCACCACTTCGTTGGCGATGTAGAAATTGGCATAGGAAGCTGGCAGTCGCTGTTCCTCCCAAATCACCGGACTTGGCATGGGTAGTTCTACCACATTCAACTGCTTCCCATCCTCCAATCGCATCTGCTGCAGCAGGTGGAGGTTTTCCTGAAGGATCTCGTAATTCCCATCGGCTTTGTTTTCTTCCACAACGGTGATTACCGTATCGGCGTTCACAAATCGGGTGATGTCGTCAATATGTCCATCGGTATCGTCTCCAAGAATGCCGTCTCCTACCCATAGGATGTGGCGGACGCCATAGTAGTCGCAGAGGTACTGCTCGATTTGCTCCTGGCTGAGGTGCGGATTGCGGTTGGGATTGAGCAAGCAGGCCTTTGAGGTAAGCAAGGTGCCTTTGCCATTGAATTCCACCGAACCTCCTTCCATCACGATACCGGGGGTAAAGTAGGGAATGCCCAGCTCCTTCGCAATGTGGATTGGAATTTGGTTATCCAGGTCATGCGGAGGATATTTTTCTCCCCAGGCGTTGTAATTCCACTTCACCAGCACCTTTGGAATGGCGGCGGCAGGATTGATCAAGAATGCCGGTCCATGATCACGGCACCAGGCATCATTGGTGGGAAAAAAGTGAAAGAAAATACGATCCATTTTGACCCCTGCTCGTTGCAGGTGTTGGATGGCTTGGCTTTTCATGGCTTCATCGGCCACGTTGATGTGTACTTCTTGCCCTAAGGCCACTTCCTTAACGAATTTGGCATAGGGAGAATAAATGGTCTGGATTTTGCCCGGCCAACTCTCCTCTTTATGGGGCCAGCTAAGCCACATGGCTTTTTGCGGAGCAAATTCCGCAGGAAAATAATAGCCGAGTTCTGCGGGAGTAACTAGTCCTCCGTTAGACAAATCTACATGTTGCTGCATGGCCTATTCTTCGTCAAGGAAACGCTTGGTAATCGGCGCATAGGAGTCGATTCGACGATCCCGTAAAAATGGCCAGTGGGTTCGGTAGCGGTCGGAACCGCTTAGATCTAGGGCCTCTACGTGGATTTCTTCTTCAAGGTGCGGAGCCTGGTACGTCACGCGACCAAATGGGTTGGCCACGAAAGAACCGCCCCAAAACTGCATCTCTCCTTCTACACCGGTACGGTTGACTGATACGACGGGAATGCCGTTGGCCACCGCATGGGAGCGCTGAATGGTCTGCCAGGCACCATACTGCTCCTCGTTGGTGGCTGCATCTTGTGTTTTAGCCCAGCCGATAGCAGTTGGGTACACGAGGAAGTCAGCACCCATCAAGGTAGTAATGCGGGCAGCCTCTGGGTACCATTGGTCCCAACAGATAAGGACGCCGATTTTTCCAAATTGGGTTGCGAAAACTTTATAGCCCAGGTCGCCTGGGGTAAAGTAAAATTTCTCGTAATAGCCGGGATCGTCGGGGATGTGCATTTTGCGGTACTTACCGAGGTAGGTTCCATCTGCATCCAGGACCACGGTGGTGTTGTGGTACAAGCCTTCTGCACGTTTTTCAAATAGCGAAGCGACGATGACTACACCCAGTTCCTTGGCAAGCGCACTCAAAGTATCCGTTGAAGGACCAGGAATGGCTTCGGCAAGGTTAAAGTTGGCATAGTCCTCCACATCACAGAAGTAGAGGGAGCGAAAGAGCTCTTGCAAGATCACGACTTGTGCCCCTTTCTGGGCAGCAGCGCGTATGCCTGCAGTAGTTTTTTGCATGTTTTCGGTCGGGTTCCCAGTACAGGAAAGTTGGACCAAACCTACATTGACGGTTTTAGTTGCCACGGCGTTAGGAATTACTTGAAGCGCAAAGATACTTGGGTAGGCGGGGATTGGCAAATGAAGTTTTTGTGGAGGGGCTAGAGAAAGGCAACTACAAGAATGTAGTGAAAAGAAGTAAATGATTTCTTTCGTGCTCCTTCAACAAATAGCTTAATAAATCTTTTCTTTAATCCTTATGTTCCCTAACTTGAGGTAAAACATCAAAATCATGTCAACGCGTTTAAAAACATCCGTTATACAGCTCGTGGAAGAAATTGAGAATGAGCAGTTATTAGAAACTCTTCGTGATTTTCTCCAATTCAAGAAAGCGAATTCTCCTGGAAAACTTTGGAATGAATTACCCAAAGAAAACCAAGAAGCCATTTTTTTATCTATGGAAGAAGCTAAAAACCCTGACAATTTGATGTCTAGGGAAGAGTTTCTCCCACGCAAATCATGAAGATCATTGTAACCAAAAGGGCAAACAGAGATTTTTTAAGGATTCAAACCTATCTTTTGGACCAGTGGGGAAATTCCTCAGTCATAAAATTTAAAGATCGAGTAAATGACTTTTTAGATATTCTTGAAATTTTCCCGGAAATCGGATCTATTGAAGTTCCAGAAAAGAGTATCAGGGGATTTCAGCTCAATTCTCACATTCGGATTTTTTATACTGTAGAAAGTGATTCATTGGTTATCCACTCTTTTTTCAACGTACTCCAAAATTCGGATAAAAAGAACCTAGGAAACAAAAACTAAAACAGGGGTAATTATCATATTTCAACCCTTTCCACTTTTCACCACTCAAAAAAAATTCTCCTTGCAGTTCCTCTGGTCTTGCTTAACTTGAACCCAAGCTCAAACACACCACCCGAATGAAAAAATTTCTAACCCTATTGATGAGTAGCATCCTTTTAGGATTTGCCGCTTCTGCACAAGAAGCCCTTTTCCAAGCTCAAAACATTGTTTCCCCAGAAGTTAATGCAGATAACACGGTCACCTTTCGCCTCTTTGCTCCCAATGCACAGGCAGTTCAAGTGACCGGGGATTTTCTTCCTTCCGTCAAAATGGACACCCCAATGGGTCAAATGGATGGACCAGGGAAGGCTACACTCACCAAAGATGCCAATGGAGTTTGGTCCTTGAAAACCCCAGTACTTAACCCTGAACTCTATGCCTACTCCTTTGTGGTGGATGGCTTCACAGCTACTGATCCGAGCAATCCCTTCTTGATCCGTGATGTGGGCACGGCCACCAACTTCTTCCTAATCGGTGGTGGACAAGGAGAACTATACAAAACCAACGACATTCCACACGGTACCGTGAGCCGAAGATGGTACGATTCCCCAGGCTTGGACATGGATAGAAGATTGACGGTATACACCCCTCCTGGATACGAAACCTCGAAGGAAAGTTACCCTGTCCTCTACCTCCTACATGGAGCTGGAGGAGATGAGGAAGCCTGGATCAACCTGGGAAGAACGGCTCAGATCCTAGACAATTTGATCGCTGCAGGCAAGGCCAAGCCTATGGTCGTCGTGATGCCAAACGGCAACGTCATCCAAGATGGAGCGCCTGGAGAGGGAAGCAAAAACTTCTACAAACCCCAGTTTATGATTCCCAAAACCATGGATGGAACTTACGAAGGCGCTTTTGAGGACATCATCCGATTTGTGGAAGGTAATTACCGCGTGAAGGCAGAGAAAAAGAACCGTGCCATCGCTGGCCTTTCCATGGGCGGTTTTCATACGATGCACATCTCGCGCTACTACCCAAATACCTTTGATTACATCGGTTTGTTCTCCGCCGCCATCATGCCTCGAGAAGATGCTACTGGACGCGTGTACAGTAATTTCGATCAAACTTTGAAAACCCAACAAGACAACGGCTACAAATTGTACTGGATCGCCATCGGCAAAACAGACTTCCTCTACAAAGCCAACCAAGAGTACTTGGCCAAATTGAAGGGGATGAACATGCCCCACACCTACGTGGAATCGGAAGGTGGACATACCTGGAGAAACTGGAGGGTGTACCTCAGCCAGTTTGCTCCACAGCTGTTCCAGTAAATCCTGATTTTAGTTGATCATAAAGAAGCCCTTAATCGGGCTTCTTTTTTTGCACTCTTTTTTCACGCAGATCCTTACGGAAAAAATACGCTGATCAATTTTCTTAGGCAGGTGATTTTCCTGGCTTTTCAGGGATATATGATAGACTAGTCCGCCGTGGTGGACAAAGCCAACACCTACCCTCGGGTTTCAACCCGAGAAAAGCTCTTTTAGGGCCGGTACAAGAGCAAAGCGATAAAACCAACCTGTTACCCCTGCCCCTTTATCCCTCTTTTTTCACCATTAATTGGAAAGTAAAAATCATTTCATTTACTTTGTAATTCAAAGTACTTTTAAAAATGAGAAAACCAGAAGAAGAATTAGCAGAAATCAAATCCATAATGGAACGCAGCACGCGCTTCCTATCCTTGAGTGGGCTTTCCGGAATCCTAGCAGGGATCTACTCCCTTGCCGCAGCAGGACTTACCTGGTACTGGATCTATTTTCCGAGCAGCGGTTGGGGATCCAGTGCAGCAACCCTATCCTTCAGAGAGGTATTGAATCGATTGCTCCTTCTGGGATTGGCTACCTTAATCGCTGCGGTAAGTACCGCCTATTTGCTTAGCAAAAAGAAAGGCAGCAATTCCTCCCAACTATTCTGGACTCCCGCTAGCAAGCGGTTTTTACAAGCGCTATTTCTACCGGTGGCCCTTGGAGGATTCTTTTGCTTTGCCTTGTTGCACGAAAGCGCTTTCGGACTCATACCTGCTGCCACCCTAATTTTCTATGGGATTGGACTGGTACAGTCGGCTCAATTTACCCTTGGAGAAATAAAAAATTTGGGTTATACCCAACTCGCATTAGGCCTGATTGCCGCCTTCTTACCGGATTTTGGATTGCTCTGCTGGGCACTGGGATTTGGTGCTTTCCATGTGATCTATGGCGCTTTGATGTACTTCCGCCATGAGCGCTAAACCGCAAGCAGGCTACGATAAAGTATTCGACAACGTCCTTCGTCTGCGCATCATGTCGGTCTTGATGGTCAATCCCTCTTTTGACTTTACTTCCTTCAAGGAACTCCTTCAAGTCACCGATGGCAACCTCGCTTCCCACCTCCGCCACTTGGAAAATGCCGACTACATCCAGGTAGCCAAATCCTTTGCCGGAAGGAAGCCGTTGACCACTTATGCGGCTACGGAAATTGGAGAAAAAGCCTTCCGCTCCCATCTTGAGTTCTTGGAGCACCTGATTACTACAAGTAAAACTTCTTGACCTATCCTCTTACCTATCCAATCCATCATAGCCCATGAACGAGCAACTCCTCTCTCTCCTCGATCAACCGGCCGAACTCGAAAAGCTCTACCGGAAAAACAAAACTGCTTTTACCCGTAGCTTTACCGAACTCTATCCCTCTATCAAAGGCAATCCCATCGCCGATGCATGGTACGAACGCCTTCACTTCGAGGCGGATGGTGTCCAATGGGGAACGAAATCAGATTGGCTCTTTATCTTGATTGCCGGTGCGATTGCTGGCACATTTGCCAAATTCCCTACCCTATTCGCCATTGAAGAAGGCTTCTTTTATTCTCGCAACCTGGGATTCGTGGTTTTCCCCTTCCTCTACGCCTATTTTATCCGCAAAAATAGTTTGCCCCTTTCGGCTGTCCTCGTTCCCTTAATTACCACCCTCCTAGCAGTAGGCTACATCAATTTCTTGCCAAAATCGGAAACGAGCGACACCCTAATTCTAGCTTGCATCCACCTCCCGCTATTTCTCTGGGGAATGCTGGGATTCGTCTATTCGGGTGCCAACCTGAAAGACCTGGGCAAGCGACTTTCTTACCTCAATTACAACGGAGAAACGATCATCGTTGGGGGCATCCTTCTCCTTGCGGGTGGACTACTTACTGGAATCACCATTGGACTATTTGACCTTATCGGAATTCAAATCGAAAAATTCTATTTTGACTATATCGCAGTCTATGGCCTTGCAGCTGCGCCGTTGTTGGCTACGCTGATTACCCAAACCAACCCAGAATTGGTAAATAAGGTACCCCCCATCGTTGCCAAAATATTCAGCCCCTTGGTCCTTCTGATGCTGCTCAGCTACTTGGTGGCGATTGTCTTTGCGGGCAAAGACCCCTACAACGACCGTGATTTCCTATTGCTATTCAACCTACTCTTGATTGGTGTCATGGCGCTGATTTTCTTTTCGGTTGCCGAATCCTATGCTGAGAAAAAAGTGGGCTACATGACCTGGATCCTCGTATTTCTTTCGCTCACCACCTTGCTGGTCAATGGCATTGCACTTTCTGCCATCGCTTTCCGAATTTCCGAATGGGGCATCACCCCCAACCGCTTGGCTGTGTTGGGTGTCAACCTGTTGATGCTGGTTCACTTGGTGATGGTATCCAGGCAGCTAATCCTGACCGTAGCCGGAAAAAGTAAGTTGGAAGCGGTAGGCTTGACCTTGGTTCGTTACCTACCCATTTACCTGCTCTGGACTGCTATTGTCTGCTTTCTTTTTCCGCTATTCTTTGGATTTGAATAAGCTTTAATATGATTATCCGCAATTACACCAATTGCTCAACTTTCCTGTTTACAACTGCGGATAATCGTTCACAGACCACTGTCAACAGTCCACAGCTCACTTAATTGATCCTCAAGCCTTATTTTCTTTGGGTTGTGGTGAAAAAGCGGAGAATCTCATAAGCATCAACTACAACCTTTTAATCCAATCATCCAAAATTGAAATCAAATGATCGAGAATTACTTATATTCGGTTTCTGTTCAACACTAAACCCTATGAAAAAAATTAGCTATTTCCTCTCCCTACTTTTGGGACTCAGCTTAGCAATCATCTCCTGTGGCCCAGCCACAGAAACCTCCACTACGGACACAGAAGCTTCTACAAATTTTGGTGGCTTGGCTTTGTACACTGTACGCGATTCCATGGCTTCCAATCCAAAAGCGACCCTTAAGGCAGTTGCCGATGCAGGCTATGCCTACATAGAGTCTGCCGACTATGCGGAAGGCAAGTTTTATGGTATGACTCCAGCCGAATTCAAATCCACACTTGACTCACTCGGCTTAACCGCCATTTCCGCTCACATGGGCATGGTGACTTTGGAAAATGCAGACCAACTTATCGCAGACGTAAAAGCAGCGGGCATCACCTATTTTGTAATTCCCGTACCGCCAATGGGCATGTTTACCTTCGACCCAGCTACCCAAACCCTCGGCATGAAAGGCACTGCAGATGAGCTAGTGACCATCATGAATACCATCGGTGAAAAATGCCATAAGGCTGGACTTAAGTTATTATACCACAACCATGATTTTGAGTTTAAGCCACTCGCTGACGGTACCGTCATCGAAGAAGTGCTTCTAGAAAAATGCAATCCAGAATGGGTCAACTTCCAGATGGACCTCTATTGGGTAACCAAGGCCAATGCGAATGCACTTACCTATTTCGAGAAATATCCAGGCCGATTCAAGGCTTGGCACGTGAAGGACATGGACCAAGAGGGCAAGTTTGCTCCCGTTGGTACAGGCACCATCGACTTCAAATCCATCCTTGCTCAGAAAGAAAAATCTGGGATGGAATTCTATTTGGTAGAGCAAGACCAAACCTTTGGCCTTGATCCTATGGAAGCGATCAAAATCAGCCACAAAGGTTTGGTTGATTTGGGATTTAAGTAATCGAATAGCAGATTTTAGCAGCACAAGGCGTCCCGAGTTTTCGGGACGCTTTTTTTTAGCTAGACCAGAACTATAAAATCCAGTAGATTAAGTTTAGGTAAAGTTTAACTACTACTCCACAGCCCTCTTGAGATTTTTAGTACATTTCGAATTCAATGTTCATTCGTTTTTTCACCAGTATTCGATAGGAAATAGAGGTTAGTTTTCAATTAAATGTGCTGTGGACTATCGTCTGTGGACGATTATCCGCTTCAATTAGCGCTCCTTTATACCCACTGGCAAAATGGCGGATAATCCTTTAATTCAACCCTCCCATGCAAAAAATCATCTTCTCACTTCTATTGATGACCTTTTTTACTCAAGCTACCCTAGCTCAGTCTGCCTTCCATCAAAATAAAATCATCGCTCACCGCGGCGCTTGGAAAGCGAATGGATTGCCTCAAAACTCGATTGCCTCCCTCCGTGAAGCCGTCCGTCTCGGCTGTGAAGGAAGCGAATTTGACGTATGGATGACTGCCGACGAGGTACTCGTCGTCAATCACGACCACGACTTCCAAGGGATGGATATCGAAACCTCCACCTACGAGCAGCTACTTGCCAAAACCCTTCCCAACGGAGAAAAAATCCCCACACTCAAGGCCTATCTAACAGAAGGGATGACCCAAAAAGGCACCAAATTGATTCTTGAATTTAAACCCTCCCAATTGGGTGTTGCACGAAGTGAGCGCGTGGGGGAATTGTCCGTACGAACGGTACAGGAACTAGGCGCACAGGCTTGGGTAGAGTACATCACCTTCAGCTATGAAGGTGGAGTAAAAGCCATCGCTACCGACCCCAAAGCCAAGGTGGCTTACTTGAATGGGGAAAAAACTCCACTGGAACTGAAAGAAGCTGGATTTTTTGGATTCGACTACCATATCTCCCTCTTGCGTCGCATGCCTCAATGGATCGCAGAAGCCAAGGCCCTCGGCCTCACCACCAACTCTTGGACCATCAACAAGGAGGAAGACATGAATTGGCTCCTAGAACTTGGAGTAGATTTCATTACTACAGACGAGCCTGAGAAACTTGCAACGCTGGTTCCTTCCAAAAAATAACGAATACAAACCCACTAACGAAAAATGGTCTCTAGAAAGAGACCATTTTTCTTTAGGTAGCAGGGAGAAGCTTTCCAGTCACTTCACCGAAGCCAACCCGAATTCCTTCCTTTTCGCAGTAGCCGCTCATCCGTACGGTATCGTGATCCTGTATAAAAGTGCGGGATTCACCTGTGGCCAAAGTAAGTGGTCGTGTGCCTTTCCAACTCAATTCCAAAAGCGAACCAAAGGAATCTTCCGTAGGTCCAGAGATCGTTCCGGAGGCCATCACGTCCCCAATGTTCACATTGCATCCATTGATGGTATGGTGGGCGAGTTGCTGCGCCATGTTCCAATACATGTGCTTAAAATTGGAAGTACAGATCTTGCTTGCCTCCTTGCCGTCTGGCTGTAGCCATACCTCGAGCTGAATGTCAAAATTGTGCGCTTTGCTGCAAGACAAATACGGCAATACTTCAGGCTCCTGAACCGGTCCCGCAAGGCGGAAAGGTTCCAAGGCCTCCAACGGTACCACCCATGCAGAGATGGAGGAACCGAAATTTTTTCCTAAAAAGGGGCCCAAAGGCACGTACTCCCAAGCTTGAATGTCGCGGGCAGACCAGTCGTTGAACAAGACCATTCCAAAAATATAGTCTTCCGCTTCTTGGGTAGCAATGGATTCCCCCAATTGGGTGGATTTACCGGTGATGAAGGCCAGTTCCAACTCAAAATCCATGCTTCGACTAGGGCCAAATGCGGGTTTGTCCATATTGGCATCCTTAAACTGTCCTTTGGGACGGTGGATGGGAGTGCCCGACACCACAATCGAAGAGGCCCGGCCATGGTAGCCTACAGGCAAATGTCTCCAGTTGGGAAGCAAGGCATTTTCGGGATCGCGAAACATCTTGCCCACATTGGTGGCATGCTCGATGCTGCTGTAAAAATCCGTGTAATCTCCGATTTTGACTGGCAACAGCATTTCCACTTCCTTGGTTTTGATCAGCACCTTTCCTCGAATGGAATGGGTCCGGAGCTCCTCGTTTTCTTGAAGTAGGAGCTGCTGTACGCGTTCACGGATTTTTTTTGTTTTTATCTTACCGAGCCCAATCAGGTCGTTGAGCGAATCCTTTAGAAAAATCCCCTCCGGAAGAAATAGGTTGGCAAAAAAGCCTTCCTGGTCCAAGATACTCAGGTCAATCACCTGATCGCCAATGGCCATTCCTATTCTTGGGCTTAATTTCTTACTTTTAAAAACCCCAAAAGGAAGGTTGTAAATCGTGAAATCCGTATTTTTTGGAAGTTCCACCCAGGTAGTCAACAGTGGAAATGGGCTAG
Source organism: Algoriphagus sp. (assembly GCA_044236565.1). Taxonomy (GTDB): domain Bacteria; phylum Bacteroidota; class Bacteroidia; order Cytophagales; family Cyclobacteriaceae; genus Algoriphagus. Next base: position 13,886 of record JBIIGH010000030.1, read on the forward strand.
TGCTCATGTGTAAAAATTTAAGAAGCTGCAAGGTAGGTAGATTCAGGGGAATCAAAAACCCCATTCAAGATCTACATTCTTTAAACTGAGAAAAATCGGTTTTGTTGAATCAAAATTTTCAAGCTTCTGAGTAAAAAGCTGTTGCTTTCGCTTATCTTGATGTCGATTAATTTATCCCTCTTGCCTAATTCAACTTGAAGGTGATTAAAATTGATTCGACCCATTTATCAATAAACCCTATGAAAAAAATTCTTTCCCTTTTTACGCTCCTCCTGTTTCTGGGAATTGTTGCCACAGGATTTTCGCAGGAAAAACCCGTTCTCCTTCAGCTTGACGAAGTTGCAGTAATCGAGCAGAAGGTCATGATGCCCATGCGAGATGGAACTCGACTCGCCACAGACATCTACCGCCCCAAGGGTGACCAACCCGTACCCATTGTATTTTCTAGAACACCCTACAATTTCAATACCTACGGCAATGGGGAACTCAATTCCCGCACCATGCAAACGGCCTTGGACTGGGTGAAAAAAGGTTATGCCTATGTCGTGCAAAACGAACGGGGCCGTTTTTTCTCTGAAGGCAACTGGGATATTTTAGGTTTGCCACTTAC
>JBIIGH010000230.1:0-3870 GCA_044236565.1 Algoriphagus sp.
TTTATTCAGGAAAAGGGTATAAAACAGTACCTCTTGGTGCCACACAAGAAATCAAAGAGAGTCTAGGCTATTTGGATATTCCTGTATTGGCGCGCTATGCCATCAATTCCTCATTTAATGTATTTGCTGGCCCCCAGGCAGGGTTTCTACTTTCGAGAACCCGTACTACTGGAAGTGTAAAAGATACCAATGCTGAATCCCTTGGTGGCTATGAAATTGGAGCAGTATTGGGTGCTGGATACCAGATGGCTTCTGGACTCAACCTTCAGTTTAGCTATGACTTTGGTGTCGTACCTTTCAATTATTATGAGTTTGAGGTGAACAACACCGTGTTCAAACTCTCGGTAGGGTACACCCTTCCTTCCAAGGCTGCAAAAGAAAAAACGGAGTAAGCACTCCGTTTATTTTTTTAGTCGATCTGGATTTTCTTGAATAAAGGATTTCCATCCTTCGTTTCTTCCACGGGTTTGCATCCTGCCTTCGTGAAAGTGGTGGCATAGCGCTACCGCTAGCGCGTCAGTAGCATCCAATAGTTTGGGGAGTTCTTCAATGCCGAGCAGGGTTTGAAGCATCGCAGCAACTTGCTCTTTGGAGGCATTTCCATTTCCCGTTACGGATTGTTTCACCTTTTTTGGGGAGTACTCCGTAATGGGTATTTCTTTGGAAAGTGCTGCTGCCATCGCCACTCCTTGTGCACGGCCTAGCTTTAGCATGGATTGCACATTGACTCCATAAAACGGGGCTTCTAGGGCTACAGAATCAGGAGCAAATTCATCGAGAATGCCAGAGATGCGCTCAAAAATTTTCTTGAGCTTCAGCTCGTGCGTCTCGTATTTTTTGAGGTGAATGACTCCATATTGGAGGATCTTGTATTTCTTGCCTTCAGTCAAAATCAAGCCATAGCCCATCACGGTAGTCCCTGGATCGATGCCTAAAATGATTTTTTCTGTGGGGAGTTTTTTCTCAGGAGCTTTCACGAAACCAAGTTAATGGAAATACAGGGAAAATCATGCGTAAGCGGTAGTGGCTAGGGGCCTCATTTTTGTAGCATGTGGAGGCCGCTAAGCACTAGTCAAATTTTCAATAAGATTCCTTAATTTTAGGAGTTAGCCAAGCGTACTTATGAGTGACGAAGAATTTGATTTATTAGACGAATTGTATTTCGTTCAGCCCTATGTAATCCTGCAAGAAGCCTTGGGTTGGCCTGATTTACAGCTCCTCAACACGCTTACCTTACTCAAGGACAAGGGCTGGATCAAATGCTTTGTGGCACCAGACCAAGAATGCTTTGAAGACATTGACTTGCATGAACTGGGGAAAGGTCTCCTGTACCTGGCCACAAAAAAGGGCTTAATGGCCCACACTACGATCTAGCGTGGATTCGAATAGCTACAAATACCAACGGAAAGAATTGGAGCTGAAGGCCTTGCTTGAAATCACGCAGGCCATCAATGAAAACCAATCCGAAGAGGTGCTGATCAACATCTTCAAGTTTACCTGTTTGGTACACCTTGATATTCGCTCCTTAATTCTATACGTTGCGAAGGAAGGAGATTTTGAGCAACGCATCGCTCATGGGGTAAAGTCAAAAACTCCAGTCCTACTCTCAGCGGATGCGGTAGAGGAAAATAAAAAGTCTGGCAGCTTGTCCATCCGCCTCGAAGATGGGTATTCTTTTGGCGAACTGGAAACGTACCTCCCGGTGTACCACAAGGAGACGCTGCTTGCGATTTTGTTTTTGAAACAAAAAAATAAGGAGCTGGAATTGGACTTGGACTTCACCCAAGCCTTGGCCAACATATTGGTGGTAGCTCTGGAGAATAAACGCTTTGCTAGAAGGCAGCTGGAGCAGGAAGTTGTCAAACGGGAGATGGAGATTGCTTCGCAGGTGCAGCAACTTTTGTTTCCAGCAGTCTTGCCGAACTCAGATTTTTTGAAGGCCGAAGTGACCTACATTCCTCACAGCCGGGTTGGGGGTGATTATTACGATTTGATTGTCAGCGGTGAGGATAAATTGTACTTCTGTATCGCAGATGTGTCAGGAAAAGGAATGGCAGCGGCCTTGTTGATGTCTAATTTTCAGGCTGCGCTTCGGACCTTGTTGCGAAGCCATACGGACTTGGAAACCTTGATTCATCAACTGAATTTCACGCTATTCGATCTGACCAAAGGAGAACGATTCATTACTTTTTTTCTGGGCGAATATGAGTTTGCAAGCGGCAATTTGCGCTTTGTGAATGCAGGACATAATCCCCCCGTATTGGTTGTTGGAGCATCCGGTAACACGGAGTTTTTGGAGGCAGGAACTACCATCTTGGGCGCTTTTGAGTTAGTTCCATTTTTGGAAGTAGGGAAGCGAGAAGGCTTGCAAAATTTTACCATCCACCTCTACACGGATGGCTTGACAGAAGCCATGAATCCAGAGGAAGAAGAGTTTGGAGAGGGTAGATTCAAGGAGTTTATCGATAAATATAAGGACCAAGATCCTGCTCAATTTCATCTTGAATTCCGATCTGCAATGGATAAATTCTCCAAAAAAGTACCGTTTCACGATGATTTAACGCTTTTAAGTCTTCGGTTTTCGGGTAAATGAGGCTGCATCAACTTCCATTTTTTATACCGGCTCTGTACCCCAATCGGATTTGGAAAGGACCAAGTTTGGAACAAAAAATTACGCTCACCTTTGACGATGGGCCTGTGCCCGGTATCACCGACTGGGTGTTGGAGGAATTGGAGAAGCGGGGCATGAAAGCAACTTTTTTTATGGTAGGGGATAATGCACGCAAGCATCCTGCCCTCGCCCGGGCAGTAGTGGCAGCAGGGCACCAGGTAGGAAATCATACCTGCCATCACCTAGCCGGCTGGAAAACATCCATACAAGCCTATCTGGAGGATGTTGGAGCCTGCGATGCGATCCTTACCGATACCGTTGGGGAAAAGCCCCGGTTTTTTCGGCCTCCTTATGGTTGGATGAATCCAGGGCAAGCCAAGGGTATAGAATCCACTAAGAGAATTGTGATGTGGAATTTGTTGAGTTATGATTTTGATTCGAGAGTGTCTTGGGAGGTTTTGATTCGGGAATGTGCTTCAAGAACAGCCCCTGGTACGATTATAGTCTTTCATGATCAGCAAAAGACCCAGGCGCAGCTAAAGAAGGTGTTACCGGATTACTTAGATTTTTTGGTCGGAGAGGGATTTACCACGCAGCTTTTGGAAGGTTAGTTGATTCCATCAGCGACTAGGTTTTACATACTAATTTTCTGATTATCCGCTTTTTCACCACTAACCAGAGAAAAAAAGGTTTGAGGTTCAATTAAGTGAGCTGTGGACCGTTGAAAGCCTGTGGGCCGTGGCCTATGGTCTGTCAACGATTATCCGCAGTTTTTAAATAGCAATGCTGAGCTACTGGCATGATTGCGGATAATCATATGATTTTTTCAACCAATAGATCCTATTCGGAATATTGCAGCTATACTTTCTTATTTTTGAGGGATAAATGACCCTTAACCCTGCTTTTCTTCATGCAGTTGATTGATACCCACGCCCATATTTATTCCAGCAAGTTTGACGCAGATCGGGATCAGTTCATAGAAGAAATCCTTGCTGCAGGCGTCATCACCGTGTTTATGCCCAATGTGGATGTGCACAGCATCGACCGCATGCTGGACTGTGAAGCGCGCTATGGGGACTTGTGTGTGCCCATGATGGGCCTGCATCCCTGCGAAGTGGGCGATGATTTTGAGGCACAGCTGCAGGTGATGGAGACTTGGCTAAACAGCCGGTCCTTTGCTGCAGTGGGAGAGATTGGTACGGATCTGTACTGGGATAAAACGAATTTAGATCGGCAGTTGGTAGCTTTGGAGATCCAAG
>JBIIGH010000229.1:0-3870 GCA_044236565.1 Algoriphagus sp.
GAAGTAGACCTGTATCCCTACCAAGAGCTATTCAAAGAAAATTTGATGTCCGTCATGGTGGCCCACTTGAATGTCCCTAGCCTCAACCAAGGATCTGCTGTATCCACCAGCCTATCCAAACCCATTGTTACCGATTTACTGCAGCAGCAGATGAATTTCCAAGGCTTGATTTTTACCGATGCCTTAAACATGGAAGGGGTAGCCAACCGCAGTAAACCGGGAGAAGTAGAGTTGCAGGCACTACTTGCTGGCAACGACATCCTTTTGCATTCTGATGATGTGGCCGAGGCCAAGGCGCTTATTCTAGATGCTGTGGCTCAGGGGCTAATCAGCGAACAAGAAATCAACCGACGGGTAAAAAAGGTTCTGAAAGCCAAGTATTGGGCGGGCCTCCATTCATTTACTCCACTCGATACCTACAACATTGCGGATCGCCTGACTACCTCAGCCACCTCGGAGGTGATCGAAAAACTCTACAGCGAGGCCATCACGGTAGCGGCAAATAAGGGAGACCTACTCCCCTTAGGCCAGTTAGACCTCAACAAAATCGCCAGCCTAAGCATTGGCGGTTCGGGTGCGGATTTCAGCGACTACCTCAACCGCTACACCCAGGTAGATCACTTTCAGATCGCGAAGGCTTCTGGTGAGTCCGCGCACTACAACCTGATGAAGCAGTTGGAAGACTATGAGGTGATTGTAGTGGGTTTGATGGGTGTCAGCAATAGCCCCCAACGGGGATTTGGCATCGCGCCAGGAGATTTGGAATTGATCCGCGCTTTGGAAAAAAGACAAAAGGTGGTGACGGTACTTTTTGGAAATGTCTATGCAGCCAAGTACCTGGAAGGGTTGGAACATGTGGTTTTTGCCTATGAGAATTCACCTTTCACCCAAAAGCTAGTGCCCCAGATTTTATTTGGCGCTAAGCCTGCCAAAGGAATCTTGCCTGTGACGGTAAGTGAACAGTTTACCCAAGGGGTCGGCGGGCTCCTGACTCCATCCAACCGCTTGGCTTATGGCAGTCCCGAAAGCGTAGGAGTGAATGGGGAAAAGCTGGATAAAATTGATGGGGTAGTGGCGGAGATGATTGCCTCCAAAGCAGCCCCTGGAGCCAGAGTCTTGGTTGCGAAGGCGGGAACGGTCATTTTTGATCGATCCTATGGACATTTGGATTACGAAAAATCTGCTCCCGTAACCTCCGAAACGGTCTATGACCTAGCTTCTGTCACCAAAGTAGCCGCCACTACGCTTGCAGCGATGTTTTTGCATAGCCGTGGAGAACTTGACCTCAATAAAACCCTAGGAGATTACCTGCCCGAGTTAAAGACAACGAATAAAGGAGGCATACTTCTCTCAAACCTGCTCGCACATGAAGCCGGGTTGAAAGCTTTTATTCCACACTACACCAAAACCCTGAGTTCGGGAAAATGGAATCCCTCCTACTACAAAGATTCGATCAGTGCCGGCTATATCCTCCCAGTTTCCAATGAGATGTATGCCCAAACGACTTTGCGGGATAGCTTGTGGAAATGGACCGTGGAATCCGAGCTTTTGCCCAAGCCCTATGGCTATGTTTACTCCGATCTTACCATGTACTTCATGCAAGCCGTGATCGAACGCATCGTAAATCAGCCTTTGGATGAATTTGTAGATCATAATTTTTACGCCCCCCTTGGCCTACAAACGCTAACGTTCAAACCATTTGAAAAAATACCGCTGGCACAAATCGCTCCCACCGAGAATGACCTAACCTTTCGAGGGAGACAAATCCAAGGCTATGTACACGATCCAGGTGCTGCGATGTATGGAGGCGTGGCAGGTCATGCAGGCTTGTTTGGTACCGCACAGGACCTGGCGGTAGTATTCCAACTACTTTTGAATAAGGGGAGCTATGGGGATGTGCACTTACTCAAACCCGAAACCATTGCAGCATTTACCAAGAGACAATCCAAACTAAGTAGGCGAGGATGGGGTTGGGATAAGCCCGAACCTGAAAAGGGAAAAGGAGGATCAGCGGGGAAGTTGGCGCCAAAAAGTACTTTCGGGCATACCGGATTTACGGGAACCTGTGTTTGGGCTGATCCTGAAAATGAGCTCACCTACATCTTTCTCTCCAACCGAGTCTATCCTTCTGCTACAAACAACACCCTACTTGATTTGGGAATTCGCACCAAAATTCATGACCTCATTTATGAGGCGATGAAATAGTAGAAAGCAGCTAGATTAGTTTCCTTTAATCTCAATCACCTTGAACTCCGTGCGTCGGTTGGTTTGGTGTTCCTCCTCGGTTTGTGCATTTTGGATTCGGAGCTGCGTTTCACCATAGCCCTTCGCCACCAATCGATCTGCAGCGATTCCCTGCGACACGAGGTAATCCACTGCAGATTGAGCCCGTTGCTGAGATAGGGTCAAGTTGTATTCATCCCCAGATCTGGAATCGGTGTGCGAGCTCAACTCAATGCGAATCGCTGGATTGTCCTTCAGAATTTTTACCAATTTATCCAATTCTATCGCCGCATCCGGACGAATGTCTGCCTTGGCCAAATCGTAATAAATGTTTTCCAAGACAATCGCTTTTTCAAGGATCAACTGATCCAAAACGATGGTGGTATCTAAGTTGATGTTGGTGACCTCCTGAATGAGTGTGGCAGGGTCAGGAGTCTTTCCCTTGGTGGTGTAAGGGAAGGATTTGGAGAAATACCCGCTTCGAGAAGCAATGATGCTGTATTCACTTTCTGGAGAGAGTGTAAATCGAACTCGACCTTGTGCATTGGATACATCACCTCCCAATTGTTTCTTATCGCCACCATACAAGACCACGCGCGTTTGAGGCAACACTACGGCCTCACCAGATTCCTTCGTGGTTTTGGTGTAGACGTTGAGAAGCACATTGACCACTTTTGGCTTAGGAGTCTTGTCTTCAAAAAAGTAAATGTCATCGTCACCTTTACCTCCTTCACGGTTGGAAGAGATAAAACCCGCCTTGGGATATTCGGTGAAGAAAATTCCAAAATCATCTCCATTACTATTGAAATTCTTGCCTAGGTTAGAGACCACCTGAACGCCATCGCTGTTTTTCTCAGCTACAAAAAGATCGAGTTTCCCAAGCCCTGGATGCCCATCCGAAGCAAAGAAAAATTTTCCGTCCTTGGTTGCTCGTGGAAATAACTCATTGCCTGCTGTGTTGATCGTAGGCCCTAGATTCACAGCATTTCCAAAATCTCCATTGGCAAGTTTGGTTGCCTTGTACAAGTCTATCCCTCCAAAGCCTCCAGGTCGAGTAGAAGCAAAGTAAAGTTCAGACCCATCCACACTAAAAGCAGGGGTAGAATTCCACCAGGAATCCTCCTCATTCAGCGGCAACCAGATGGGTTGGGTAAAACCCGCTCCTCTGAAATAGGAGGCAAAAAGGGTAGTTTCCGGATAATCTTTGGAAGAGGTGGAATTTCCTCTGGCATAGATCAAGGTATTCCCATCGGGACTGATGGCCAAAGCAGCCTGATTCAGCCCCTCTTCATTTTGAAATTCAGGTAAAGGTTGGATGCTGCCCGCATCCACTTTTAACCCTTCTGCACGGGTTCGGAAAAGCTGGTGGTAAGGCGTGCCAGTAGCTGCATAAAGACTAGAGGACGCTCTACCTGAAGTAAAATATAAAAACTCTTCACTTAGGATGGGGGCATAATCTGCTCCTGCTGTGTTGAGCTCTCGGTAATTGACCAACTGGTAATTTGGAAAGTACTCTCCAATCGAAGCAGCTAGCTCCAATGATCTGAGCTCTTGCTTCACACGGGCGAGCAGGCGATCGTCTGAAGTAAGCAAGGCTGCTTGCTCAAACGCCTTTTTGGCCGCTTCCGCTTGCTGATTTGCTTTGTG
>JBIIGH010000031.1:0-14340 GCA_044236565.1 Algoriphagus sp.
ATGTCAAAGAGCAATGCTCCCCAACTCCAGTCCGTGGCTTCCACATTGGCGAGTCGTCCTACTTCGCTAAAGGTGCCATCTCCATTGTTGAGGTGGAGCATGTTTCGTGAAAACTGGTAGTGGTAGCCATGGGTTTTGTTGAACTGAAACTTGTCCCAGTTCTCAAAGGTGGTTACCTGCTTGAGGCGTGTGGGCGGCTCTGGGAGCATGTCCGTCACAAAGATGTCTAGCAGGCCATCTCCGTTGAGGTCGGCAATATCGGCACCCATAGAGGCCGCACTGAGTGAGCGCATGGAGGATTCCACCGACTCGGTAAAGGTTCCGTCTTGGTTGTTGATGTAGAGGTAGTCCCGCTCAAAAAAATCATTGGAAATGAAGATGTCGGGCCAGGTGTCCTGGTTTACGTCGCCAATGGTGATGCCCAATCCAAAACCAATGACTGAGCCGTAGATGCCTGCTGCTTCGCTGACATCGGTAAATTTTTCTCCGTCGTTCCGGAATAGCTTGTCCCCCCCCACCGGATCACGAACCGGACGCTCATTTTGCATTTTGTTGAAGGTGCCAATGGCTTGGTAGGAATTGTTGAGGAGGTAGACATCCAGATCTCCATCCTTGTCGTAATCAAAAAATACTGCGTGGGTGGAGAACCCTTGATCAGCCAATCCATAGGCTTCTGCCATTTCCTTGAAGGTTCCATTGCCTTGGTTGACAAACAATTCATTTTGCTTGTTGTCTCCTTCCACATCCCCTGAATTGCATACATAGATATCTAGCCAGCCATCCCCATTGACATCAGCCATGGCTACTCCTGTGCTCCAAGCGCGTGTACCAGCTACCCCAGCCGTCGCAGTGACGTCCTCAAATTTGAAATCCCCTTTGTTGAGATACAATTTATTTGGACCCAGGTTGGCGGTAAAATACAGATCTGCGAGCCCATCGTTGTTTACATCACCAATGGCCGCCCCACCCCCGTTGTAAAAATTACGGTAGGTAAAGACATTAAACTTCTCGTCAAAGCTGAGGTCGTTTTTAAAGTCCACCCCAGATGCTTCGGGAAGGATTTCTTCGAACAAGGGAGGAGCTTTCTCTTCGGTGCTGCAGGCTGAGCCTAGGAGGGCAAGGAAAAGGAAACCACCAAGGAGCTTTTTCATTCGGGTTTTTGGCTAAGCTTTTTTTGGATCGGCAGATCGGAGATCTCTGCACGTATGGAAGAAATTGTTTTTTTGAATACACGAATGCGTCTATTGCCATCCATTTTCACAAAGGCAATTTGAGATTTGTCCTCATTGGTTACCTCAATGAATCCTTCTCCATACCATTTTTCAAATAGCTGTACCACATCGGTACGCAACAATTCTATAGCAAGATCTTTATTCCAAGGCGACCAGCCATCGTAGCTGAATTCGATGGGCATCAAATAGATTTTTCCCTCCTCATCCAATTCAGGGTAAAAGCGCATTTTTCCTGGGTTACCAGAAGGGAATACCAGGCTATGTTCGACGGATAGCTCGGAAGGGCCATTGGTAAGCACGCCTTCTTTATTGAGGGTCCAGCAGGCCTCGAAAAATTGTTTTTGAGTCATTCCCAGTTCTATTCCAAAGAATAACTCATTCACTACTTTACCCGAAGCCAATTCGCGCTTTTCGAGGCGCTGGTATTCCGAGCCACAAGCAGAAATAAATAAAATGAAAGAACTAGCGAAGAGTAAATACCAACGGTTTGTCATGGTTTCGAAGTACGTATAAATGCGTTTGTTTGTTGGATTGAATCCATTGAAAATCTCGAATTTCTCCGGGTACAAAGATGCCGCTTTCTTGGGGCTTTAATGCTTTCCATCTGTTGTTGGCATCTTTTTCCAATACCCATCCATAACTTCCCAATTGGGTACCAAGTTCAGGTTTAATCCGACTTTCATTTCCCCCAAGAAGAATTAAAGCGGATTTTCCAGGTCTAGGAAGAACAGTCATAGCATGAACAGGAGCATACTGAACTTCTGCGGGTAGCGTTTCTATCTCCATTTTCCCGTTTCCTTGGTTGATCCAAAGGGTAGTTTCCATTCGATCTACCTGCAAAATTAGTGATTTTGCCCATACCGATTCAGGAAAGAGTTCTTCCAAAGTTTTGTCTTTATACGCAGCGTATGTGAGGATTTGTTTTTTCAGGGAAGGGATTTGCTTGACGAGCGTATTTTTGAGTACCCAAGGCGTACTTTTTCCGTTTTCAGCCTGGTGGAGGATTTGTTCAATGGCCCCGTTTTGATCAAAATCATTGATGGCCAAGCGGAGCTGCTTTGTGCTGCTGCTGCGCAACCGCGAGTTGGTTCCTGCATTTCCTGCGAGGAGGTCAATTTTTCCATCGCCATTGATATCGCCCAGGTAAAGGCGCTTCCAAAAACCACTGGTATTTTCCAAGCCAAATCGGGTAGTGGTTTCAGTCCAAGATCCGCTATTCCAAGTAAAAATACGGATGGGCATCCATTCTCCAGCAAGGACCAGTTCGGGTTTTCCATTTCCATCTAGGTCAGCCAAGACACCATCTGTAAGCATTCCTAGTGCCGTAAAGTCTTTGCCCCAGGTAGCGCTTTGATCTGTGAAATTTCCTTTACCGTCGTTTTGCCAAAATTGTACGCCTACGGGAATTCCATAGCCAAAGGGAATTGCTCGTTGCCCGATAATCAAGTCTAGATCTCCATCGGCATCGGCATCCCAGCTGAGCAGAAAAGAGCTAGGGGTTGGAGAAAATTGCTGTGCAGAGCGGGTAAATTTCCCCTTTCCATCGTTGAGGTACAGCCGGTCTTGGTAGTTGGGGGCGTAGTCTGAAAACTCGATACCGCCACTGCCTACAAGTAAGTCAACAGCACCGTCTCCATTCGCATCAAAGAAGTGGCTCACCACATCTTCGGAAAGGCTATCCTGATCAAAAAGCGTCGTTTGGGATGCTTTCCAAGTACCTGAGCTGCTTTGCAACAAGAGCTGAGAGGACTGGCCTTTGGCGCCGGGAACAACTAGGTCTACATAGCCATCTCCATTAACATCGGCTTGCGCGGCACGAGGTCCTTCGTTGCTGATGGACCAAAATCGAAGCCTGTCTCGGTCAAAATCCACAAAATCACTTTCTCGATGGCTGAAAGGAAGGTTAAGCGTTGGAGAACCCGTAAAATAGGAGGTAGGGATAGGAGCCGAATAAATCGTATTGGTGGCTTCCGTTTCTTTGGGAGTAAGAACTTGGTTGGAAGGAATGTTTTTCAAGCTACTCTGCCTACCAGAAGGCCAAAGAATGTGGAGGGAGTCAATTTTGGTGTGGGTACCCAACCCGAAGTGAAGCCGTGGATCTCCCGAAGACATATAGCCTTTGACTGGCTGGTATTCTTGCATTTGGGTTTCGCCTCCGGCAAAAAGGATCGCCTTGGCACCAAAGGCACTCCCTAGGTCTAGGCTGAGGTAGTTGCCTGAGGTTTCGGATTTACTGTTGTTGCGGTAGACAAAGGCGCGCTCGTTCAGGTTATTAACGACCAAGTCCAAGTCGCCATCATTGTCGAGGTCTGCATAGGCTGAACCTGTACTGAAGGTAAGTTGTTCCATCCCATTGGATGGGGCTTGGTTTTCAAACTGCATTGCTCCTTTGTTCTTGAAAAAGAAGTTTTGTTGGGGCACGGAAGGGAATGCATCAATCATTTTGGTAACGAGCACGGAGTCTTTGCGGTAGCCAGATATGTTCCCTTGGTTGTTGGCATAGAAATCCACAAAATCAAAGTCTGTCAGGTCCTTGACGATCCCGTTGGCGATGAAGATGTCTTTCTTGCCATCCAAGTCTGCATCAAAGATCAGGGCTCCCCAGCTCCAGTCGGTGGCTTCAATGCCTGCGTAGCGACTGACCTCAGCAAAAATAGGAGTGCTATCCTGGGGCTGGATTCCAAGGTGCCTTTGTAAGGTGTTTCGGGTAAACTGCCGGTGGTATCCCCCTTTTTGATTGGCTTGAAACTTATCCCACTCTTCAAAAGGTGTTTTGGATTTAACACGCGCCAGGTCTTTGGGGAGCATTTCTGTAATGACTAGATCCGGCAAAAGGTCATTGTCTAGGTCCGCAATGTCCGCTCCCATAGAGCCCATGCTGATTTCAGGCATGGCTTGGGGAAGGACTTCAGAGAAGGTTCCATTTTTTTGATTGAGGTAGAGGTAGTCTCGCTCAAAAAAGTCATTGGACACGTAGAGATCAGGCCAGCCATCTAGATTGAGGTCAGCTACAGTTACGCCAAGCCCATAACCAATGGCGCTGCCATAGATTCCGGCTTCTGCAGACACATCGGTAAATCGCTTCCCATCATTTCTGAATAATTTATTGCCTCCATCCGGGTCTCGAAGTTCTCGCTGACCGAGTCGAAGGTCATTGAGGCCTACGGAGCGACCGGAATTGCTGAGCAAATACATGTCCAAGTCACCGTCCTTGTCGTAGTCAAAAAATACGGCGTGTTGGCTAAGGCCTATTTCAGCAAGTCCATAATCCTTGGCTTGTTCGGTAAAAGTCAGGTCGCCATTGTTGATAAAAAGTTCGTTGTGTCTGCGTACCCCTTGCATGGGACCGGATTTGCAGACATAGATATCGAGGAGTCCATCTCCATTGACATCAGCCATGCTGACACCTGTGGACCAGGAACCGCTGGAGTTTAGCCCAGCCGTTTCCGTAATGTCTTTGAAATTTAGTTCGCCTGTATTGAGGTATAGGCGGTTTGATTGTTGGTTGCTTGCCAAAAAGATATCGGGCAGGCCATCTTGGTTGATATCGCCAATGGCTACGCCTGCGCCATTGTAAAAGTTTCGAAAGGTGTAGGGGTTAATTTTTTCGTTGTAGGTCAACTCATTTCGGAAGGAAATGCCGGTTTCGCTTTCCGAAAGTAAGGAAAATAAGGGGTCGGAGCCTTCCTCCTTGCAGGAGAAAAGGAGGTAAAAAAGAAAGAGAATGCCGTACTGTTTTTTCACAAGACAAGTGTAAAAAAAAGGAAGTGTACTTGCGTACACTTCCTTTAAAATTTAATTCAGGAAAGATTAATAACCTGGATTCTGCTTCAACTTAGGGTTGGCGTTGATCTGGTTTTGAGGGATAGGGAAGATGTTTCTAACCGCTGTAGAAGTTTGCTTCTCCCACCAAGGTAGGCTCCACTTTCCAAAACGGATCGCATCTGTTCTTCTGCTTGCTTCAGCAAACATTTCTCTACCTCTTTCATTGTACAATTCGTCCAATGTAAGTGCAGTGTAAGCAGGCATGCCCGCTCTTGTTCTTACTTGGTTCACTGCAGCTAAAGCAGCAGCAGTCTTACCTTGACGAAGTGCAGCCTCACCTTTAGTAAGGATGATTTCACCCAATCTGAAAAGTGGGTAGTCGTTGTTCAAGCTGTTTGCAGCGCCAGAAGCAAATTCAAACTTGCCTACACGAACACCAGCTTGTCTGAAGGCGTTTGGCGCCAACATGTTGATTGCTGGAGTGTATGTAAGTGGCTGGCCATCTGGATCATTAGCTTCAGCAGAGATATCGTTCAAGCGAGTCCCATCAGCAGAGAACTGTGGACCTACGATGAAAGACTTCTTTCTAGCGTCTTTGTCATCAAAAGAATTGTAGAATTCTTCCAAAGAAGCGTAACCATTCCAAGGCTGATCTTGCAATTTGTAAGTAGCCTGGCTAGAATAGTGAAGCGTCATTTGAGCGATGTTGAATCCACCTGCGTTGTTTTGATCGTATGGTAGCGTCAAGATGTTTTCTGTTGAGCCGCTATTTCTCTCAGAGAAGTTAGAGAAGAAGTTGCTGGACAAAGAATACTTACCGCTGTTGATGATTACATCTGCTGCAGCTTCTGCATCAGCCCATCTTGCAGTTCCAGTGTACACTTCTGCATTCAAGTACAACTTAGCAAGGATAGCGTGTGCACTGTAGAAGTTCAAGGTATACTTGCCACCGTCTTTAGGAAGGGCATTTGCATTGTCTTTGATAGATTTCTCAATGAAAGCAAATACTTCTGCACGTGTATTATTGGCAGGGCTTGATCCAGTAGAATTCTCATCAATGATAGGCACATTACCGAACGAGTCGATTAGCCACAAGTACACCAACGCTCTCAATACTTTCAATTCAGCATTCAATGCAACTACGTTTGGATACTGAACCAACAAGTTGTTGATCTCACCAATTGCAGAGTAGCAGTATGCCCAAGAGTTGTTGAAAGACTCTTCAGTTGGGTTCCAAGTATGTCTGTGCATACGTAGCCACTGGCCACCATCTTCCCAGTCAGCACCCTTTTGAGGAATAGACATTTCGTCGGAAGATACTTCTTGAATGGACCAAATGCTGTTGTGTCCACCCCAAGAACCTACGATTCTTGCGTAAGCAGAAGCCTTAAGGACGTTGATCAAATTCGGGTTAGTGCTTTTGGCAATATCCTCTGCGGTCACCCCATCCAAAACGTCCTGCTCTAGCTCTTGACATGCACCCATGGCAAAAACCAATGGGAGCATTAAACAGATTTTACTAATTGATTTAAACATATCTGTAGAATTTGATTGGTTATTTAAAGTTTACTGAAACACCTACAGTGAATGAACGTGTCTGGAAGTAGGTATTTCTACGCTCGATACCTGGAGACAAAGAGGTAGTAAATGAGTCACCATTTTCGGAGTCATTCACACGAACTTCTGGATCGATACCAGTGTAGTTAGTCAATGTAAATAGGTTTTGACCAGCAACATATACTCTGAAGTTAGACAAGTTTGCAGACTTGGTTTTGAAGTTGTAACCCAATTCCATGTTGTCCAAACGGATGAAAGAAGCATCTTCAATTACAGAGCTGTTGAATGTAGGAGGAGAAGTTACTAGCGGGCTAGTAGGAGTCTTGTCCGTAACTACAGAGTTCCATGTGTTGGATGGAGTGTCACCATTCTCATAGAAACCTCTGTAAGAGTTGTACAAGTCATGTCCCCATGCACCTCTAAGGAACATGTTCAAAGTCCACTGACCATACATGAAGCTGTTATTGAAACCGAATTCACCTTTTGGTAGACCGTTTCCAAGTCTTTCAAATTGGTTAGGATCAGTAGTTGAAAGGATGTATTCACCTCTTTCAGACAGTCCTGTCAAACGTGGACCGTAGAAATCACCCAAGGTCTGGCCTACGCGGTTGTAGATGATTGGGTTGTTGTTTTGTCCTGGAGAACCTGGAGTAGCAAATCTCAATTCTTCAAAACCTAGTTCACCTGCAGACAAACTTTCGATTGTAGTCTTGTCATAGATCGTGAAGTTGAATGATGGAGTCCACTTCAATCTTCCTTTTCCAATTTCGTTTACGGAAGCAGCAAATTCAAAACCTGCAGCTCTCAAGTCCGCCAAGTTTACCCAAGTAGATGAAGCCGTATTGAAACGTCCTGGATCAAATGAGTTAGGTGCACCTGTAGGTACTGGTACGTTGAACAATAGGTCAGAGATGTTTCTAGTGTAGTAGTCGATGCTACCAGTTACTTTGCCATCCCAGATACCGAAGTCAACACCCACGTTAAATTCCTGCTTGGTTTCCCATTTCAGGTCTCTATTTGGGTTAGAGAATTGGTTGATACCTACGAAGATATCGTTCTGAGTCAATTGGTCACCGTCAAGGTCGATACGGTTACCGTTGCCATACACACCCAATGCTAGAGTTGCAGATGGAGGTAGGTTACCGGTGATACCGTAAGATACTCTTGGCTTGAATTGGTTGAATACACCCATGTCAAATAGCTGAGTGAAGTCAGCACCCAAAGATACCGCTGGGAATACACCAGTTTGGTTGTTAGCACCAAATCCAGAGTAAGTTTCCGCTCTTACTGTAGCAGATAAGAAGAAGGTGTTGTCGTAGTTGAAGTTAGCTCTACCGAAAGCAGAATTCAATTGATCTTCGTTTGCGAAAGAAGATACGTTGGTGTTGTTACCCAAACGGATCGCACCAGCGCCCAAGTTGTTCCAACCTAGATCGAATAGGTACTGACGAACGCGAGCGTTGAAGCCTTGGTTGGTAGTGTACTGAATACCAGCACCGCCCAAAAGGGTCATGTTCAATTTGTCCGTTAGGTTTTCTTCGTAACGCAACGTGGTTTCGAAGATTCGCTGGTTTCTGTCGAAGGTATTTCTTTCAGCAGAACCTTGAGAACCGAAACCTACTTGGTAGTCTTGGATAGACCAGAAACCGCCAGAAAGGGTGTTTCTTCTGTCCTGAGAATACTGTGCAGAAAGGGTCAAGTTTGGCATGATGTCAAACTCAGCTCTGTAAGAAACAAGAGCAGTTTTGGTTTCACCTACAAACTTCTGCTGTCTAGCCAAAGCCACTGGATTGAAGAAGTCGAACAAATCTCTCTGGAAGTAACCTCCGAAACGCTGGTTAGCAGTTGGGGTATCTTCGAAGATAGGAGCTGTTGGGTTGTAGATAGTTGCATAACGGAATGCAGCGTCGTTGATAGACTCAGAATCTACAGTAGTGAAAGACAAGTTCATGTTCAATCTCAAGCGATTGTTCAATGCAGCCTGAGAAAGGTTCAAACGGGTGTTCAATCTTTCGTTACCTACTCCATTTACAATACCGTTGTTATCTCTGTAGTTGACAGCAGCCAAATAGTTGGTGCTACCGAAGCTACCAGAAACACTCGCGTTGGTGGTGTAAGAAAGGGCATCACTAATCAATTCTTCTCTCCAGTCTGTGTTGCTTCCGAAGTTAGTTCCACCTCTTGCAACGAATTCTTCTGCAGAAAGAACAGGGATCAAGTTAGTAGCTTGGTCCAATGTAGCAAATGAGTTGATGCTTACATTGGTGGTACCTTGCTTGCTACCCTGCTTAGTAGTGGTGATTAAGATTACACCAGAAGAACCTCTTGCACCGTAGATTGCAGCAGCAGAACCGTCCTTCAAAACGTCGATTGACTGAATGTCGTTCGGATCGACGTTTTCCAAAGAAGCACCAATTACTCCATCCAATACGATAAGTGGAGCAGAGTTAGCACCGAAGGTAGAAAGACCTCTCAAACGGATGTTGAAACCGTTGTTAGGGTTACCTCCTGGTCTGGTGATGGAAAGACCTGCAACCTTACCCTGTAGCAATTGCGCTGGGCTGGATACGTTACCTCTGTTGAAGTCGTCGGGTCTAACACCAACTACCGCAGAGGTGATTTCTTTCTTGTCTTGGGAACCGTAACCGATTACTACTGCTTCCTGAAGGCTTTTTACATCCTCCTGAAGTCTGATAGTAACGGAAGACTGGTTTCCGATTTCTACTTCCTGAGTAAGGTAGCCCACAAAGGAAACTACGAGTACTTGATCTCCAGCTTGAAGTGTTAGGGAGAATTTCCCGTCCAAATCAGTGGCTGCACCTCGGGTAGTACCTTTAACAAGTACAGTGGCACCCGGAACAGGGTCTCCAAGAGTCGCATCCAGGACAGTACCTGTGATGGTTCGACTTTGGGCATTCACGCCAATGACTGCTCCCATAAAGAGCGCCATTGCTAGCATCAATGACTTTAGTTTTGGTAAATAATTTCTCATAGGGTTTTTGTTTTTTTAATAACAGGTGAAATTGGTATGAGTACTAAATTTCGAGTCTAAAGTCATGGTTAAATTTGGATTTTACAATATTTAACAAAAAGTACCTTGAAAAGGCTAAAAACAGCGTTTTAACAGAATGACCTTAATTTTAACATATAGGTAACATTGTCTAGTAATAATTATGCAATATTTAATGGAAAACGATTTCGATTTACATATTCCTAAAAAAAATAAATTTTATTAACTAATCGAAAATTTTTTGTCGAATTAGATTCTTTTTGAAAAATTGACCAACATCCATTAAAAATTCGATTAAGTTTTCATGGATATGTGAATTCTTTAGAGTTTGTGAGCTTCATGTTTTTAGGGGAAAAATTTGGCATCAAACCAACCTTCAGCATTCTTCGTTGGTTAACTGTTAAAACTTCCAAAGCAATCCATCCGTATCTTTTTTCGTGGCTATCTTTCGGCAACCATTCCAGCAATGACACCAAAGCACCTTTTTCTCTTTTTAATCCTTTTTTTTAGTTCACTAGTTCTAGTTCAAGGTCAAGGCATCAGAGGTCTTGTGACTAATGAAGCCGGTGAGCCGCTCGCTTTTGCTTCCGTGTACATTCGGAACCTTCAAGATGGGGTGCCCACCAATGAAAGTGGGCGCTACGAATTTAAACTTGCACCAGGACTCTACGATGTAGTGGTTCAATATCTTGGCTATGCTTCGCAAATCCGAACCGTAGAAATCAAGTCCGATTGGGTTACGCTTGATTTTTCATTGGCGTCTCAGGTGATTAACCTCAGCCAAGTAGAAGTACAAGCAGGCGCTGAGGATCCAGCCTTGACGATCATGCGAAAGGCCATCTCCAAGTCCACCTATCACCGACTTCAGCTGCAGCGCTACGCGATGACGGTATACCTGAAGGGAACTGGGCAGTTGACAGATGCTCCCTTTTTTCTGAAAAAGAAGCTAGCTGAGGAAGGGCTCAAACTTAATGAGGCCTACACCTCCGAGGCTGTATCACGCATTACCTTCACCTTACCTAACAAAGTAGAAGAGAAAGTGATCTCCATCCGTACCAATGGGGACAATCAGGGGACGTCCCCCGCACGCTACATCCAAACTTCCTTCTATGAGGGTCAAGTAAACGAGGTGGTGTCACCCCTTTCCAAATCTGCCTTCGTCTACTATCAATTTACCTTCCAAGGGAGCTTCTTTGACCAAAATGTGCTCGTCAATAAAATAAAGGTTACCCCCAGGTCTCGAGGAGAGCGGGTTTTTGAGGGGTATATCTACATCATCGATGACCTGTGGGCGATTCATAGTTTGGACTTGAAAACTTCAGTTCTGGGCTTTCAGGTTCATATCCGACAAAATTATTCGCCAATCGCGCCCAATGTCTGGATGCCCTTGACGCAGCAGTATACTTTTGGAGGCAAGGTTTTTGGCTTTGCTGGGCAGTTTAATTACTTGGTCTCTACCCGAGATTACGACATCAAACTCAATCCCGATCTTTCGCACAAACCCGAGTTGGTAGATGAAAAAATTCAAGCAGCACCAATTAATACCCAGAAGTTTTCAAAATCCGCTTCCTCATTAGAGCAGCTTGCAAGCGAACAGCCAAAAACACAGAAGGAGTACCGTAAACTGCTCAACCAATACGAAAAGGAAGTAATTCAGCAGCGCCAAGAAGACGAGAAAAAGGGGGTGGTCTCCGAACGAAACTATGTGGTAGATACCCTCGCTCGGAAACGTGACTTGGCCTATTGGGACAGCATTCGACCCGTGCCCCTTAGCCTGAATGAAATCGAAGGATACAAACGCGACGATAGTCTAGCCGTCATCGAAGCTGCCAAAAAGTCTGAAATAGACTCCATCGCCAAAAAGGCCCGTACCAAGTTTCAACCCCAAGACCTATTTATGGGGGGAAGTTATAGTTTCGGCAAGGGGGTTTCCATTGGCTTCCCGGTAAACCTGACCAAATTTTCCTTCAACACTGTCGAAGGATACAAACTTGGACTTGGTTTTTTTTACCGAAAGGTGGAAGAAATCAAGCTGGCTGATTCGGTCAACCGCATCCGGAAGGTGTTTCGCATCGAACCGGAACTCCGCTATGGATTTTCGAGTGAGCAGTGGTATGGAAAAGTAGCGATTCGGAGATCGATTACTAAACCGAGTTCAGGAGCCAATTGGGGGCTTTCAGGAGGTAGTTTTGCGTATCAATTTAATCCAGAAGATCCCATCCAAGAACAAGTCAATGCATCTTATTCGCTTTTTGCGAGAAGAAACTACCTGAAGTTATATGAGCAAGATTTTGTGCAAGCTACTTGGGGTGAGCGTAAATCACCCGCTCTAAGCTATCAACTCACCTTCCTATGGGCGGATAGGAGACAGCTTGAAAATACCACTGACTTTAGTTTCTCGAAAAATAGGGAGCGAGACTATTCCTCGAACAAACCCTTTAATGTGGAAGCAGGTGATGTGGCTTTTTCCAATCATCAGGTAGCCAAATTCAAAGCGACACTCGATTGGAGGCCAGGATTGACCTATTCCATTCGAAATGGACGGAAAATCCCCAATTATGAGCGCGCACCTTTGCTTTCGTTTACCTACCAGAAGGCATTGCCACAACTCAGCACTTCAGGATTGGCAGCGGACTTCGACCAATTGGAAGCTTCGCTAAAGCATGACTTTTCTTTTGGAGTGAGCGGCAAGCTGGACTTCAATGTGACTGCAGGAACCTTCCTAAACGATCGTCAGGTATTTTTCCAAGACTACAAACATTTTGGAGGGAACCGAACCCTTTTCTCCTCGATGGGGGCAGCCTCCAACTACCGCGTGATGGACTACTACCGCTACAGCACTTCCGGATCTTATATTTCCAGCATTGCGCACTACCAATTCCGGAAATTTATTTTTACCCAGCTTCCCATGCTTCGCTTCTCGGGCGTGCGGGAAAATATATTTGTCAACTACTTGAAAACGCAAAATTCACCTCACTATACGGAGATTGGCTACTCTTTGGATAACCTCTTTCGAATTTTCAGGGTTGAACTTGCCGCAGGCTTTGAGAATGGTCAATTCCTTCGCGCACGCCCACTTTTTGGTGTAGCTACTTTCCTAAATATTTCGATCGATTAAATCAGGGGTTCCACCAGTAGGTGAATTTCAAGACTAGGGACCTGTTTTTCATCAAGAAGGGCGCAGGAAGGTAGTTGTCGGTGTACACCAAAAATAGATCTGAAGCAGGTTTAAACCGCCATTGAAATCGGGTATTCAGGTTGATGTTGTCAATCTGCTCGTTGTATTGCACAAAGGTGGTAAAGAAGACGGTGTTGGTGAGGGTCACATCCACTCGCGGACCAACCAGCCAGAACTGGGTATTCCCCCAAGGGGTAGGGAGCTCAATCGAATTGTAATTGCTACTCAAGGCCAAACTCACGTAGGGCTGAAAGCGATAGCCTAAATCCGCTGTCAAGTTGTACCGCTTCCCATCTGCATAATAGCCGCCTGCACGCCCACTGAAAGCATAAGTGAAAATACTTTGTGGCTTGGAACTGTATTCCAATCCCACGGCAGACCACTGGTGTTCGGTTCCTGTGGCTAGCGTTTTGCCAGAGAAGTTGGTGGGGTCAAAGGGGCGCTGCAACAGCACAAAATCATGCGCTCCCCAGACCAAGAGGCTGCTTTGGCTTCGAAACTTGATGCTGTAGGTCGCGTAGGTCGTATTGTCCGTTTGGGTTCCTTTGAGTGAAAAATAGCGAATCGAATTTAGTTCCGGCCCGTGGCTGAGGATTAAGGCACTTTTGGGGAACCAGCGGTATCCGACGGATGGACTGATCTTGTAAAAAGCAGTTCGTGGCACAAAGCCTACCTCGGCAGTGTAATTTTCAGATACGTACTCATGTTGCCAGTTCCAAGTCATGTTGCCACTGGCATATTTCAAATTCGCCGCATGGGCGATTCCCTTTCCTACAGCATCTGGACCAAAGGATTGGAGAATCATTGCCTTTCCTGTCCAAAGGTTGTTGGCGGAGGCGAGGTTGTACTCAAGACCTAGATTCCTGTTGAATTCGGAGTAGCGGGTTTGATTCTCGGGAACCTGGGTCGGATCATAGTTGAGTGACTGCTTGTTGACCACCAAGGCTCCTATCGTCGAGCGTGCCCCCACTTGGCGTTGCAAGGAAACCACCGAGAAGTTTTGTGCCGGCAGCCCCAACTCGTCTACGGCTCCTGTTTGCATGTTAAGCGCTCCGATGCGCCAGTCCTTGTTGAGCTTGCCACTGAGTCGAGCCCCAAATTGGATGGGAGCATTGAGACCAATTCGCCGCGAAAAGAAGGGCCGAAGGCTACTGTAGCCATAGCTCCCGAATAGGTCACCATTCTCTAAGAAAAACTGTCTGCGCTCGGGAAAGAAGAGTTCAAACCGGTCCAAATTCGTCACCTGTCGGTCTACTTCCACCTGGGAAAAGTCTGGGTTGACCGTTAAATCTAAATTCAAAGAAGAGGTAAGGGACACCTTGGCATCCAAACCTATTTCTCGCTTGTAGGTTGCCTTTTCGCCGGATTGTCCATTTTTACTAAACCCTCCAAGGGTGTAGGGGATCAGGGAAATATTCGCTCCAGGATCTGGTGGAGGCTGATCCCAGACCAAGGTGCCCGTATAGGCAAGCGTAGAGGAGGGGAATTGCCGGGGTACAGGTGCCCAGCCAGATTTTTCTGTGGTTTTGAGATCCAGGCGCGAGAAGTTGATCCCCCATTCCGTAATTCCTTTTTTGTATCGGATGGATTTGAATGGG
>JBIIGH010000231.1:0-3859 GCA_044236565.1 Algoriphagus sp.
TCAGTTCGAATCTGGAGCTTAGCGTTGGCATGTACATGCTCTCGATCTACTGGAAAATGACCGATGATGTCCGGAGTGTAAATTTCTGAACAGAGGTCAATTTTCTTTGGAATACCAAATCTTAGGTCCCAGAGGTAGGTTCTGCTGGCAGCATCCTGGTAGGCAGGAAGAATTTCATAGGTTGTATTTCCCACCTCAAACTTTGCAAGGCCACCTTTGCTGCTCTGGGCTACCTTTATTTTCATGATATTCTTGTAATAGCTGACTTGCGCCTTTGGGGGAGCAGCACCATCCGAACGGGTAGAATCTAAATCAGCACCTACGAGGCTGAGTTGAACTAGTCGGGTATTGTTGTAGGCATCTACAAGTTTGAGTTGTACATTTTTCTTTTTGCCAGCTTCCAGTTCAAAAGCACCTGTTCCAGGGGAATTGGGCGTGATAAAGGAAAACTTTAAATCCTTCTGGTGATAGAGCTTGGTAAAGCGATTGAGGTGTGTATGTAGCAAGAAATGCCTCGTGAAATTAAAATCCACTTTATCTACTACGAGTTTGAAAAGTGGTCCAGAATCGTCCGAAACTTCAAATCTTGGGAAGCCATTTTGATTTTCAGCTCCATCCAACTTGTCATAGCTTTGGATTTCTAACCCTACTTTTCCGCTTACCTGAATCGTTTCTGGAATTCGGTAACTCGTTCCACTGAGCACGGGTGTGACTTCAACACGTTGAAATTTTCCATTGACACGGCTATCTAACTCAAGCGGTACAATGGCAATTTTTTGAGGAGTAGGAGGGGTGCGGTCAAGGATTTCGGAATAGCCTGCTAGCAAAGGATCCATCGCGCGATCTAGGCTATCGCGGATCTCAAAGTGAAGGTGAGGCCCACCCGAACTCCCGGTATTTCCACCATTTGCAATTAATTCCCCCTTTTTAACTGGCAGTTCCCCTTCCTTCAAGTTGATTTCTAGTTCATTTAGCTTGGCCTCGTACATCTTTTTCTTCATCCAGGCATGTAGCACTGGACTGAAATTGCGCAAGTGTCCATAGAGCGTAATGTGTCCACTCGGATGCTTGAGGTAAATGACATTTCCGTAACCAAAGGAAGAAATTTTGATCCGATGGACCCAGCCATCCGCTACGGCATAGATGGGTTCGCCTTCGACTCCGCCAAACTTGTAATCCAAACCCGTATGAAAGTGGTTGGGACGAAGTTCAGAAAAGTTGCCGGCAAGGTAATTCCGAACTCCTGGCTTTACAGGGGATTGGAAGTATCCTTTTTGGATTTGTTGCCCCCAACTCGCAGAAATGTACCCTACACTTAAAAGAAAACTAAAAACTACAAGCTTACTTAACTTCAACATGGAGCATTTTTTCATTTCCAATAAATCCGATTAATTGATCGCCTGGTTGAACAGGCCCAACCCCAGCAGGAGTGCCGGTGTAGATTAGATCCCCTTTTTTGAGGGTAAAAAATTGAGATACGTAGGAGATGATGGTGGCAAAATCAAAAAGCATCAAGCCCGTATTTCCTTTTTGTTTGAGTTCTCCGTTGATCTCGAGGTGGAAGTCGATGTTTTTCAAATCCCCCAACTCGGCTACCGGTTTGAATTCACCAATGGGTGCGGATCCGTTAAAGGCTTTTGCAATTTCCCAGGGTAGCCCTTTGGCTTTGCATTGGTCTTGGAGGTCTCTAGCGGTGAAGTCAATCCCCAATCCGATTTCCTCAAAGTAGCGATGCGCAAATTGAGGCTGTATGTACTTTCCTTCCTTTGATATTTTTAATACCAACTCAACCTCGTGGTGGATATTGGTGGAGAAGTCAGGATAATAGAATGGTGCTCCTCCCTTTACAAGGGCAGTATCAGGCTTGAGAAAAACAACTGGCTGCCCAGGTTTTTCATTTTTTAATTCTTCAATATGTGCTGCATAATTGCGGCCAATGCATATAATTTTCATCGAATATCAATTTGGTCTTTGTCGAACTAGCAATTAATAAATCCAGGTTTTGTAACTAATTCGGTTGCGTTTTAGCTACACTAGAAATTTTAAATTGGTTCAGAAATTCATTTTTTGTACTTCTAGGAGCAATTTCTCCATCCAACTTTTATAAATCAGCGAAGAGGGGTGGAGCTCATCTGCGACCACGCCTTCAGGTAAAGCACCTGCTATTCGATATTCTGCGGTGATGTCTATGTATTTCACTCCATTTTTAGCACAGATGGCTTTTTTCGTTTCGTTGTAGGCATCTATTTGGTTGGCAACTTGAGTTGGGTTTACCCCTTTGCTGATTGCAAAAGGAGTTACGCCCCAATCGGGAATGGAGAGGACGATGACGTGGGCTTTATTTCCTCTTGCAAAAGCAATCGCACGCAGGAGCATTTTCTCAAAGTCTTGAGCATAGGATTCCACTGTTCGACCTCGGTACTGGTTGTTGACTCCAATGAGTAAGGTCACCAAATCATAGCCCTCAGCTGCTGTTGGAGTGGCTTGGATGCCAGCCTCCAGTTCGTCTACCGTCCAACCCGTTTTTGCAATGATCAATGGCGAAGCAAATTGATTTTTTGCCGTTTTGTTCCATTCTTGGACCAATTGAACTGGATAGCGATCGCTGAGTTCCACTCCTTCTCCTATGGTATAGCTATCCCCCAAGGCAAGGTAGGTCAAGGATTTTTGCTGGGCTTGGCTAGAGACTGATGCAGACATGGTAATACAAAATAAAAGGAGAAATGAGAAAATGTACTGCATGCAATCAGCTAGTTCTAAAGATATTTTCTACAATTGTCAGGCTGCCATCGTTTGCATTCAAACGAACTCGAGCTCCAACAGGGATGATAAATTGCTTCGAAATGTGTCCAATCATGGCTCCGAAGTAGGCTGGAATTCCCAAGGGTATAATGTACTGGTCCATGATCTGGTCAACGGTGAACGCTCCATATCCGCTTCCTGGCTTACAGTCCGAACACTGCCCAAAAACGAAGCCTTTTATTTTCCCGAGCGTGCCATTGAGTTTGAGTGTACTCATCATCCGATCGATGCGGTAAGGGTCTTCTCCCACATCTTCAATAAACAAAATAGCATCTTGAAAATCAGGATAGTAAGGAGTTCCAGATAAAGCCGTTAATACGGTTAAATTTCCTCCTAAAATTTTCCCTTCCACGATCCCTTTTGTGAGGGTTTGGATTCTATTTCCTTTCGCTACCAGGTCATCTCCTTTGGTCACTTCGTTTTTGAAGCTGAGCAACTTTTGGTCGAAAAAAAGCTGTTGAAATTGATTGGCATGGAAGCTATTCCAACTACCCGATCCATTTGGGCCATGAAATGAAATTAACCCGGTTTGACTGTGAAGTGCGCAATGCAATGCCGTAATATCCGAATACCCAAGCAGTGGTTTTGGGTTCGCTTTTACTTGTTCGTAATCAATTAGCGGTAGGATTCGAGCTGCACCAGATCCTCCACGTAGGCAGATGATTGCCTTGACTTCAGGATCGGCAAACATGGCATTGAAATCTGCTGCACGTTCTTCGTCTGTTCCTGCCAAATGGCCGTATCTATTCTTAAAGTTGGCACCAAGCTTTACTTTTAAGCCCATGGCTTCCATGGCTTCTTTGGCGAAGGTATACTCCATTCGGTCTGCAGAAGCTGCAGAAGGACTGATAATTCCAACCGTTTGACCACGAAGCAAGGCTTTTGGAAGGAGTGTTGTATTTGCGCTTTCTTTTGCAAAATCCAGACTGAGTAGGGGTCCAGTTGCTGCCATGAGGCCTAAGGACTTCAAGAAACTTCGTTTATTCATGGGGTGTGCGATTATTGGGCAATCAAAGTTTGGGACAACTTAATCAATTGCTGGCTACTTCAAAAGTGA
>JBIIGH010000232.1:0-3833 GCA_044236565.1 Algoriphagus sp.
TTTTCAAGTTGGGATCGGTGCGCCAAGTAATCTTTGATAAATACAAAGGAGAACCAAACGGCCAATAGAATTAAGGAAACCCAAACAAAAATTAGCATAGAAGAAGTAGGTGTAGTGGTCTTTTAATCGTGTCGTATAGGCAGGAAATTAGCACACCTTAAAAAAGGTCTTGGCGGCTTCTTGTTCCTGTTGGTTCAACATCGCCTCAATCTTCTTCGCAGTTTTGGTAATCGCCAATCCCCCGAGCCCGGTGCATCGCAAGGTATTCGGGATGGCATCCCCTACTTTTTTCATGGTTTCCACGACTTCATCCAAGGGGATCAAATGGTTGTAGTCCGACAAGGCCATGTTGGCACAGGAAATCGCATTGGTGGCTGCCATCACATTTCGATTCAGACAGGGCGCTTCCACTCGGTCAGCGATCATGTCGCAAATCATGCCTAGCGATGATTGCAAGGCCATAGAGGCAGCTCCAAGCGATTGGTCTAACGTCCCCTTTTTCAACTCCACAATGCCGGCGGCTGCCATGCCTGAGCCCGAACCGCATTCGGCCATACAACCACCTACCTCGGCGGCAAAGGTGGCATGAGCTGCTATAAATACCCCAATGATGCCGGCTGCAAGCATCGCTTTGACCGTTTCATCTTCATGCAAAGAAAGTCCCCTGCTGATACCAATGAGAGCGCCTGGGAGCGCTCCACAGGAGCCAGCGGTTGGGGCTGCCACCACCACGCCCATCGAGCTTTTGACCTCCATCATCGCAGAGGTGTAAAGGATCACTTGGTTCAGAATATCTCCTTCCACCAGCTTTTTGTCCTCTAGCTGCTTTTGAAATCCAAGGGATTGGGGGCCTAAAATTCGGTCTGCGTACTTCGTTCCCTTCAATCCAAGGTCGATGGAGTTTTGCATGATTTGTACAATGCTCCGCATCTTTTCAAAAACCTCCGCTCTCGAAATATTCCCG
The DNA here is from genome assembly GCA_044236565.1 of Algoriphagus sp. GTDB lineage: Bacteria > Bacteroidota > Bacteroidia > Cytophagales > Cyclobacteriaceae > Algoriphagus. Next base: position 965 of record JBIIGH010000232.1, read on the forward strand.
CGCATGCTTTCATAGTCTACTGCGAGTTCCCAGAGGGAGTGGTTTTTGTCCTGGTTGAACGCTAGCATTTCCTCGCAGGTAATGAAGGGAACCTCCAAGTCCTTTCGCGACATGACTGGGAGGACTGGCTTGATCTTTTTAATGAAAAGTACCTCCTCCATTTGGAGAAGTTCCTGGCAGACCTCCTCATTCAAAAAGGCGTTTGCCTTGATTTCGATAAAGGTGAATTTGCCCTGGCGCACCGCGACTTCATCGCAGGGCATGGACTTCTCGATAAATTCTGGAAGGCTATCTGCCGACTTTACATAGACTAGCGTCTGGTAAAAATCCCCAGCCATAGAAACCTGGGCGCCATCAATTTCAATGATTTCAATCATGCCCCCGCCGGTAGAAATGGCGGTTACCTCACGGGACTCTTTTTTATTGGAGAGCGTGAGTTTATAGGTATTCGGGTGGGTCGCCCCGATGGGATGGATATCGATTTTAATTTGGATGCCTGCTTCTTCAATGGCTCGCAGGTAATCTGGGAGGCGCTCTTCGTAGGCTTCCCAACCCAAAAATCCGCCAAACAAGCCCATGTCAGAACCTTGCCCTTTGTGCGTAGTGGCAAGTGAGCCGTTGGGGTCAAACTCCACATACACCTCTTGGATATCCCCATCCATCAAGTCGCGGCACATGCGCCCAATCCGGATGGATGCAGCACAATGCGAACTCGAAGGGCCTCGCATGACCGGGCCAATCACATCATTGAATATGCTTGGGTAGGATTTCATTTTGGGTTAAATTTTTTAGATTCAGGAATGCAGAATAGTTAAATATAAGGTTTTGTATAATTAGTTCATCCCTGTTTTACCTAAAGGGTAGCTTTCGTGCTAGTTGATGTAGTGAGCTTTGAAAATGATTCTAAGGAATTGGTACTTTGACCTACAACTAAAGATTCATTATATTCTTTTCAATTTTTGTATTTATTCGCTTTTTCAACACTAACCAAAGAAAACAAGGTTTGAAAATCAGTTAAGTAGGCTGTCGACCGTGGTCTGTGGACAATTATCCGCAGTGCTAAACACCCACTTTATGCCACTGGTATAATTGCGGATAATCAGCGCATTTTTATATTTTTGAACTGATGAACCAGCAACCCAGTCCTACTTGTCTCAACTGCGAGGAACCTTTGTTAGGGAACTTTTGTCACCATTGTGGGCAGCAAAATCTACCTTTGAAACAAACTGTAGGACAACTTTTGCTTGTGTTTTTTGGTGAATTTTTTAATTACGATGGACGATTTCTTCGTTCCATTCGGCTCATGCTTTCCCAACCTGGAGCGATTACGCTAGCCTACATGGAAGGAAAGCGGTCGACCTATGTCAACCCAGTTCGATTTTACCTGTTTACTTCTGCCTTTTATTTCTTAGTGATCAATTTTTTGGCCTTGCCTTCCCAAGATGCTTCTTCCACCTTTCCGCTTGCATCCCAGGTGCAGCAATCTTCTTCTGAAGAAGTAGCTCACGGATTTTTTGACGGAGTGAATGAGGGCTTAGCAGCAGCTGAAAGCAGTGAGGAGGGGGAACTAATTCAAACTGATTTTGAAAATTTTCAAGCATTTCAAGCAAATCAGGCGACCCTTTCCCCAGAACAGCGAGCTTCAGGGCTCGAGCTCCGATTTTTAGAGAAGGTGTATGAGTTGAAGGAAAAATATGGGGACACTACCAGCTTTACGAGTGCATTAGGGAAGGAAGTGGTCAAGCGATTGCCACAGCTCTTGCTAATTTCCTTGCCCTTATTGGCCCTAATTTCCAAATTAGTTTTTTTCAGGAGAAAGCACTTTTGGTACATCGATCACCTTGTTTTTATTTTATACGAAACTACCAGCCAGTTTTTCTTTCTATTTATCCAATATGGAATAGACTATGTGGCACTCAGTACAGAGCAAGGGTGGCTGGAGACCTTAGCTCAATTGCTTACAGTCGTTTGGCTGGGGTATTACCTGATGAGCTTCAAGCGATTTTTTGGAAAGAGCTGGGGCAAGACGTTGCTACTTTTCTCTTGGCTTGGATTTTTGCAAGGACTTCTCCTGCTCGGGGTTTTTATCCTATTTATGGCAGTTTCTTTGTTTAATTTGTAGCCTCATCTGCTTTAGGGCTCGAATTAGCATTTAATCTGAATTTAGGTTCTAAGAGAAACTATGCTATAGAATTTATTGTCTCACTTTTTTCGAATGATTTAAAACCAAACGCAGGGTATGAAGTTCCTTGGTTACCGAGTCAACAACTTGTGAACTTTAAAAAATAGGATTATCCGATTTTTCACCTCTAACCAAAGAAAACAAGTTTTGAGAATCAATTAAGTGAGCTGTGGACCATCGACAGTGGTCTGTGAACGATTATCCGCTTTGTGAACCTCCCGATTGTGCCACGGACATAATTGCGGATAGTCAATAAAACCAATTCCTCATGAAAAATTCCCTGCGATTTATCCTGTTATTTTTTGCAATCCTGCAGACGACTAGCCTTGCTGCACAAGAGCGCTATACGGTGAAATCGGGGGATCCCAATGGCATCAGCAAATGGTACATGGGGCGCCAAATTGCGCAGGTAATGAGCCACTTTGGAATTGACTGGCTTGAACGACAAGAAAGGGAGCAGGAGGAAAACACCTCCTTACTATTAAAAAATCTCGCCCTAAAGCCCGGGATGGTCATTGCAGACATTGGTGCTGGAAGTGGCTACCACAGCACCTTATTATCCAACATGGTGGGCAACGGAAAAGTGTATGCCGTGGATGTGGAACGGGAGATGATTGCGTTTTTGAAGGACCGAATCAAACGTGAAGGCAAAAAGAATATCCTGCCCGTATTGAGTACCGAAAAAAA
>JBIIGH010000032.1:0-14121 GCA_044236565.1 Algoriphagus sp.
CCATGGTCACGACCTGGTTAATCGCCTCCACATTTAAACCATACTTAGCAATTTTGGCGCGGTCGTATTCGATTTTCATCTGGGGAAGCCCATCCACTTTCTCAAGAATAATATCTGCCGCTCCTTCTACTCCCTGGATGGCCGCTTCAATTTCTTCAGCGGTTTGCAGCAACACATCCAAGTCCTCTCCCACCACCTTGATGGCCAAATCGGCACGGACACCTGTAATCAACTCGTTGAAGCGCATCTCGATCGGCTGGGTAAATTCATAGTCCAATCCAGGAATAGCTTCCAATGACTTTTTAAATTTCTCTGCCAACTCGTCTTTGGTCTCGACAGTGGTCCATTCGCTCGGAGGATGTAGCGTCACAATCACATCACTCTCCTCCATGGACATGGGATCCGTTGGGATCTCGGCCGCTCCAATACGCGTCACTACCTGCTTGACCTCAGGGAATTTCATCAGAATTCGCTCCATCTCCGTAATGGTCTCTACCGTATTGGTCAAGCTAGTTCCTGTCTTCAAAAACGGTTGAATTACAAAATCCCCTTCGTCCAAGGTGGGTACAAACTCCGAACCCATACTTGAAAAAATCAAAATAACACCCACTAGAAGGCTTCCTGCTCCGATCAAAACTGCTTTGCTGTGATCCAAAGCCCAATGCAAAACCGGCTTATAAACTTGATTTAAAAAATTAAGTAATCGGACGGAGATGTTTTTGGGTCCTGGTACGCTGGACTTGAGAAAAATTGCAGAAACTACGGGTACATAGGTAAGACCCAGAATCATCGCTCCGATCAAGGCAAAGCTAAACACTTCTGCCATGGGACGGAACATTTTGCCTTCCACCCCAGAAAGGGAGAGAATGGGAATAAAGACTAGAATAATGATAATCTGCCCGAAAATCGCGGAATGCATCATCTTAGAAGATCCAGTGAAGGAAATCTTATCTTTTTCGAGCTGTTTATCTTGTTTAGAAAGCCCAACAAAAGCCGCAGAGGATTTGCTAAACTGAAAGGCAATGAACTCTACAATGATGACTGCCCCATCGATGATGATTCCAAAATCTATGGCTCCCAAACTCATCAAGTTGGCATCCACGTCAAACAAATACATCATGGACAAGGCAAACAACAAGCTCAACGGAATGACAGAAGCCACCACTAGTCCCGAACGAAAATTGCCAAGCAACAAGACCACAACAAATACCACAATGAGGCAGCCCAAAACAAGGTTCTCCACAATGGTAAACGTCGTGCGGCCAATCAACTCCGACCGATCCAAAAATCCATTGATCACAATTCCTTCCGGAAGGGTAGATTCCATTTCGGCAATTCTTGCCTTAACACGATCAATGGTACCTTTACTATCTGCTCCTTTGAGCATCATCACCTGTCCCAATACCTTCTCTCCTTGGCCATTGGCGGTGATGGCTCCAAATCGATTGGCATAGCCAAATTTCACCTCAGCCAGATCTCGAATGTAAATGGGGCTTCCATTGCGGAGCTCCACCACGATGTTTTCGATGTCCTCCAAACTCTTGACTTGACCTTCCCCACGGATAAAGAAGCTCTCGTTGGTCTTTTCAATGTAGCTGCCACCAGCGATGGAGTTATTGGTTTGTAACACCTCGTACACTGCCGCTAAATCCACCTCCATGGCCTTGAGTCGCTCAGGATTGATGGCTACTTCGTATTGCTTGAGATATCCACCCCAAGTATTGACTTCGATGACTCCTTCAATTCCAGATAGATTTCTTCTTACCACCCAGTCTTGGATGGTTCGCAGGTCGGTGATGCTGTACTGATCCTCGTAACCTGGCTTGACGTCGATGATGTATTGGTAGATTTCTCCTAATCCCGTGGAGATCGGTCCCATGATGGGTTTACCAAAGCCCGCTGGGATGCGTTCCTCAGCAATCTTGAGTCGCTCAGCAATCAGTTGCCTCGGCAGGTAAGTACCCATGTCCTCCTCAAAAACTAAGGTGACTACAGATAGACCAAACTTGGAAATGGATCGAATCTCCTTGATCCCCGGAAGATTGGCCATTTCTAGCTCAATGGGATAGGTGAGAAACTTTTCGACATCCTCGGTCGCTAAATTTCGAGAAGTCGTGATGACTTGCACCTGGTTGTTAGTCACATCAGGAACTGCACCTATGGGCAGATTGGCTAAGGAATAAATTCCAAAACCTATCCATGCCGCAATAAACAGGGCTACTAAAAATTTATGGGAAATACTCCACTGTATGATCCGGTCAAGCATAAGTCCTAGGCTAGGGTAGTGTACAAAATTCCAACACCCCCCTTAGGACTAACTTAGTCCATTCTTAATTTTTCCTTAAGAAGTCTCACTAAAGTCCAAACGGAAAGTACTCCCCTTCCCTTTTTCACTGCTTACCGACAAGCGAATAGAAGATTCTTGAGCCAATTTTTTGACGATCGCCAAGCCCAAACCGGTACCGGGAATCCCATGATCCAAAGCTTCTTGGACCCTGAAAAAAGGATCAAAAATTTGCTCCAAGTACTCCGAAGCAATGCCCGTACCCGTATCCACCACCTCTATAAATGCCTCTTTCTCTTTGCCAACGCGAAGGAATACCTCCCCTCCATTTTTCGAATATTTGACGGCATTCTCCAAGAGGTTTTGCAAAATCATCTCCAAGGACTTTTCATGAGTGGCCACATAAATCGGAACTCCCACCAAGGACTGGAATTGAATCGAATGAGCTTGTTCTTCCGTTATTTTATCGGCAAGCTCCTCCAAAAAAGTAATGAGCTCCAACTCTTCTTTCACCAAATTCTTGCCATTTTCTACCCGAGCCAAGGCCAGCAACTGGTCCAGCATGGCACTCATCCGGTCAATGCTCACCAAGGCAGTTTTTACTTTCGTCTCGTACTCTTCCGCCGATCTTGGCTTACGAATCAATACTTCTAAAGTTCCTCTCAAAACAGCTAGCGGGGTGCGCAATTCGTGGGAAGCATCCGAAGTAAACTGCTTCTCCCGTTGCATGGCCTGCTCCAAACGTCCCAATAAACTATTGATGGCCCGAGTCAACTGCCCTATTTCGTCGTTGGTACCGGTTTCTGGAACGCGCTCGTTTAGATTTTGCTGGGTGATCTGGTTGGTCTTCAAACTGATTTTCTCCAAGGGCTCAATGCTCTTGCCAGCGAGGTAGCGCATGCTCAAGTAGAGCGAAACGAGGATCAAAGGATAGATCAACAGCAGTACATTCCGCAGATTATCCAGGAGTTCACGGGAATCTTCAAAGGACTTTGCCAATAACAAGTAACCCTCTTGCTTGCCTGCGTTCAGTAGTGGAATCTGACGCTGCCTCACTTCACGGGAACCAATTTTTTGGGTCCAGGCCTCTTCAGACTTTGCTTTTTCGGGAGAAAAGGTGAGGTGATTCTCGCCCAGATTGGGAGATCGATCCATGGAATTTCCTTCCAAATCGACTATTTCGATGAATATCGGGTTCAGCTGAAGTTGCGTATGCTCCATCTGCTTCCATTCGTTTAGGTACAGAAACCGGATTTTGCCGTCAACTAAAAAAATCTCACCCTTGTGTTTATCAACCTCTAGTTGGAGCTCTCGGTCAATGTTCCGAACTACGGTAAAGTTGGCCACCAAATAAATCAGGAGGAATACCAACGAGAAAATCAGGGCTGTGACCCAAGTCAGTCTTCTTGCAATCCGTTCTTTGTAGGAGGTATTCATAATTCTTTGGCCATGTACCCTACCCCACGGATGGTTTGAATGTAGTCTTCCCCTTTCTTCAACTGTAGCTTTTTTCTCAAGGAATTGATAAATACATCAATAATGCCCGTGTTGTAGTCAAAATGAATGTCCCAGACACTTTCAATAATTCGGGTTCGTCTGCAGACCTTATTTTTGTTGCGCACCAGGTACTCGAGTAAGGCAAATTCCTTTTGTGTCAGCGGCACTTCCTTGCCTTCCAAAAGGACCAAGTGTTTTTCTGGTTCCAAGACAATGTGGCCAAGGGTCAGTTTTTCTTCAGTTTGTACAGAATTACGCATCTGAACACGAATACGAACCAGAAGTTCTTCAAAATGAAAGGGTTTTTTGATGTAATCATTTGCCCCATTTTGCAATCCAAAGACCGTTTCATCCACGGTATCCTTGGCCGTTAAAAAAATGATGGGTGTGGCCGGATACTCCTTGCGAAACAACCGCGTAAGTTCGATGCCACTTATTCCTGGCAACATCCAATCTAGCAGGAGTAAATCGTAATTTCCGGAAAGAGCCAGTTCCAGCCCCAACTTCCCATTGTCTGCCACATCCACCGCAAAGGATTCTTCTTCCAATCCCTGCTTTAAGAAATTGGAAATCCCTTGCTCATCTTCAACTACTAGGATTCTCATGCTGTAAATTTTCCCTATTTTTTGGAAAATCCACGATATCCGCTCAAAAAAAACAGCCACCCCCTGTAAACCTGCTTAGACGTGGTTTACCCCCAGGTAAAGAGTTTAGTTGGCTTCCTTTTCTCCTTTCGGATTTTTCTTCTTCTTGCGCTTGTTCAACCAAATCATGGTTCCGGTGATCGGAAGAGAAGTTGCAATCGCACAGGCCACCGCCCATAAAAACTTGGTAAACTTCCCGAAAATCTCTCCCGTGTGGAGGGCCTTCACCGATTTTCCAATCTGTTGGCGAACCGGAAGTTCCCCAAATAGCACCTTCTCCTTTAATTCCAAGGTTTGTGCATTCAACTTCAGTTGATCTGCTCCAGCTCTCGCAAAAAAGCCTGTTCGAGACTTGCTCACCGCAAGATCACCTTTCGGTTCTTCGGGCAAGGTAAGTTTAACTACCCCAGCATAAGACAAGTGCTGATTTGCTGCTGCAAGGGCTTCATCTAGAGAGAGTACTAGGGGTTCAGGGATAGCGGTAGAATCTTCCACAACCTGTTCCGTAGTACTAGATTCTTTGGATTTATCCTCCTTCTTCTCCTCTTTGGGCGCTTGGTAGGTATCCCAGGTCTTTTGCCAACCCGTCTTGTACCAGCCAAACGACCAGTAGGGGCCTGTCACAGCCATGATAAACAGTGCAAGGATCGAGTAAAAAGCCAAGGTATTATGCAGGTCATGGTTGATCCGCTTCCAATTGCCAGACCATTTCACAGTCAATCCTTGCTTCCAATTTTTAGCTTTTTTGGGAAGCCAAAGGAAAATTCCAGTAAGCACGCCTAAAAGAAATAAGGAATTGGCTATTCCATTGATCAAGCGACCCAATTCTTGGTTGGTCATACTTTTTAGAATTGGATCTTCCACCTTGTCCAAAAGCAACCAGCGGTGCAAGGAAAAGACATAGCCCATGAACTCCTCAGAACTGGTTTTCTTGGAGTTGTCCGCCAAGACTTTTCCGGTATAAGGATCTACAAAATAGGTGGTGGCTTTCTCTTCGCCCTCCGCTTTCACTTGAAACTGTACCGTTCGGTCGGCTACCGTGTAGGTAGTGACACCCACCAACTTGCCTTGTTGAAGCGGCTGAAGGCCAGCTTGTAATTCTTCTAGTGTTTTGGGAGTCCCTTGGGCTGTGACAAAATAGCGCTCAGAATCAAAAAATTCGCGAATTTCTGTGTTGTAGACGTACAGCGTCCCAGTGAAACATACCGCAATGACGATGACTGCGCTAAACAAACCAGCATACAAGTGAATGTCATTTAGGAATTGGCGGATGGGCTTCCACATAGGTGCTTATTTTTATTTGGAACAAATCTAAACAAGACTTTTATTTCTTCGAATACCTCTTCTACTTTTTTTTAAAAAATTGCTGCCCCCAATTGATAATCGCCTCTCAAAATCGATGAACATCTCGCTGTTTTGGTATATTTAGAAAATTTTACCGCTTATGAATCTGTCTAAAATTATATTTCCAGCAGTACTTCTGTTCGCTTTATTTTCTTGTCAGGAGAAAAACCAAGGACCTGATCCTCGTCTTCAGCAGCCGGATCACTTCAAAAAAGTATTGGAAGCACATGGAGATTGGAAGCAATGGGTGGACGCAAAGTCCTTATCTTTTGCAATGGTGCATGAAACCACCTTGGAATGGGAAAATCATTACCTCGACCTCCAAGATGGCAGGGTACGCATCGATGCAGACCTTTTTCAAGCAGGAAATGACGGGGAGCAAGTTTGGATAAGCCCAAATCGTCAAGCCTTTCCTGGAAATTCGGTTCGCTTCTACCACAACTTGTATTCGACATTCCTGAGCATCCCCTACACGCTTACCGATACCTTGGTGACCATCACCCCATTGGATAACCGCGTATTCAATGGCATCAGCTACCCTACACTGGAAGCAAAAGTGAAAGATGGGAAACTTTTGGGTCCCTCCAACCGCTATGAACTTTTGATCGACCCAACTACGGGGCAGTTGGCATGGGTGCTATTTGCGGTTACTTTTTACGACAAAGGAAATCAAGTACAAGAAGCCTTGAAATACGAAGATTACCGCGATGCAGGGGGGTTGATCTTCCCACGGGTAATCACGGGTTACCAAATCGAAAATGATTCAAGCAAAAGAATCCGCTACCAAACCAGCTTCTCGGATGTGTTTTTAGTAAAAGAAGAACTGGATTCTGATCTATTTGAGATGCCCAAAGGGGCTGTAAAATCCAATTAAGATCCAGAAGGGATTGAACCCTCAAAAAGGCATAAAAAAAGGAGACAAGTTTTTGTCTCCTTTTTTTTGTGATTTGCTACTCTTTAAGAAATCATTGAACCTGGAGAGGTCACCTCGTGTGGTTGGAGCAACTTGAGTTTGCCATCTTTATCGGCTGCCATCAAGATCATCCCTTCACTGTCGATTCCCATCATAGTTCGTGGAGCCAAGTTGATCAGCATCGTCACTTGCTTGCCCACCAAAAATTGAGGATCAAAATGTTCGGCAACACCGCTCAAAACGGTACGGTGACCCAATCCAGTATCTACCTTTAGCTTGAGTAACTTCTTGGATTTAGGCATCGCCTCCACCTCAAGTACCGTCACGACGCGCATGTCTAGCTTCGCAAAATCATCGTACGTAATCAGTTCCTTCATTGCAGGAACTGGGAGTTCAGCAGCTTCATTCATTTTTTTAGCATTTACGAGTTTCTGAATTTGTTTCTCAACTACTTCATCTTCAATTTTTTCAAAAAGGAGGCCAATTTCTCCCAAAGCTCGATTGGATTGAATCAAATTTCCATTTCCCGCATCTGCCCAGGTAGTGGCCTGCATCCCAAAGGTGCGGTACAACTTTTGGGCGGTAAAAGGCAAGAACGGCTCAGATAGGATTGCCAAATTAGCTGCTACATTCAAGGCAATATTTAGTATGGTCTGGGTGCGGGCCACATCTGTCTTAACCTCTTTCCAAGGTTCGGTATCCGCCAAGTACTTATTTCCCATTCGGGCCAAATCCATCATCAAGCCCTGAGCTTCTCGGAATCGGAACCGCTCAATTGAAGCAGCGATTTTCTCTGGAAAAGCTTCAAGCTCCTGGAGAACCTCCTGATCAATGCCCCGCAATTCTCCTCGTGCAGGCACAATTCCATCAAAAAACTTTTGCGTGAGCACCACTGCCCGATTCACAAAATTGCCATAGATAGCTACCAACTCTGAATTGGTTCTAACTTGAAAATCCTTCCAAGTAAAATCATTATCCTTCGTCTCGGGTGCATTTGCGGTCAGCACATACCGAAGTAAATCTTGCTGCCCTGGAAATTCTTCCAAGTATTCGTGAAGCCACACGGCCCAATTTCGGGAAGTAGAAATCTTGTCTCCCTCCAAATTTAAAAACTCATTCGCAGGCACATTGTCCGGAAGAATATAGCCTCCATGGGTTTTTAAGATGGCCGGGAAAATGATGCAGTGAAATACAATGTTATCCTTACCAATAAAGTGAACCAGCTTGGTATCCTCGTCTTTCCAGTAAGGCTCCCAATCAATTCCTTTCTCTTTTGCCCACTCCTTGGTAGCGGAGATGTAGCCGATTGGGGCATCAAACCAAACATACAATACTTTTCCTTTGGCAGTGGGAAGAGGAACGGGAATACCCCAATCCAAATCTCGAGTCATGGATCTAGCTTGGAGCCCATCTCCTGCCTCTAGCCAAGAGCGGCATTGGCCCAAGACATTGTTTTTCCAATCATTCGCATGCTCCTCTAAAACCCATTTTTTCAAAAAATCTTGGTAGCGAGCCAAGTCCAAAAACCAATGGGTCGTATCCTTCAGAATGGGAGTTCGCCCACTCAACTTCGACTTGGGATTGATCAAATCGGTGGGACTAAGCGAAGTTCCACATTTCTCACACTGATCCCCATAGGCATGCTCGTTGCTGCATTTAGGGCAAGTGCCTTCGATGTAGCGGTCAGCAAGGAATTGATCCGCCTCCTCATCGTAGTATTGAGCGGTAGTTTGCTCTAAAAATTCCCCTTTTTGGTACAGATTCGTAAAAAATTCCTGGGCTGTCTCGTGATGGATGGGCGCAGAAGTTCGGGAATAATGGTTGAAGCTAATCCCAAACTGCTCAAAGCTCCCCTTCATCATCTCATGGTAATGATCCACAACCTGCTGAGGCGTCTTGCCTTCCTTGGCTGCTTTGATGGTAATCGCTACGCCATGCTCATCGGAGCCACAGATGTAGGCGACATCCCTGCCTTGGGACCGCAGGTAGCGCACATAAATGTCAGATGGAATGTAGCAGCCTGCCAAGTGACCAATGTGAAGTGGTCCATTCGCATAAGGCAAAGCTGAGGTAACAGTATAGCGTTTAAATTTGGTGTCGCTCATGTGGGTGTCGTATCGCTCCTAGAAAAAACAACTGCTTTTTCTGAAACTAGACTACAAAGATAGAAAATTCAAGGGAAGCCCGTAACCCAAGTATGCTATAAAATCCGTACAAAGGCATTTCCTCGTGAATTCGGAATCCACTCAAAAAAATGAAGGCATAATTCACTTCAAAGCGCAATTTCTTGCTCCTTAACCCTTATTTTTAGGGTAGAAATTTTAGCCTTGCATGACCTACGCTGAAGCCGCAACTCGGATCCAAGAACTCACCCAACAGCTCAATCACCACAACCAGCTGTACTACCAAGAAAGTCGTACAGAAATCTCTGATTACGATTTTGATCAGCTGCTAGAAGAGTTGATTCGCTTGGAAAAAGCATTTCCAGACTTACTTCAGTCCGATAGCCCTAGCCAGCGCGTGGGTGGCACCATCACCAAAGAATTTCAGACGGTTGCGCACGAGTCCCGCATGCTGTCCTTGGGGAATACCTACTCTGCAGAGGAATTAACCGCTTTTGATGAGCGCATTGTCAAAGGTTTGGGCGATACCAATTACGAATACTTCTGTGAAATGAAATTTGACGGAGTAGCCATCTCACTCGTCTACGAAAATGGACAGCTTGTACGGGCGGTAACCCGTGGCGATGGCACCAAAGGAGACGATGTCACTGCAAATGTGAAAACCATCCGGAACATCCCTTTGCAGGTACTGGGAGATTCCATTCCAAGCCGCTTTGAGGTTCGAGGAGAGATTTTTTTACCCCTCAAGGAATTTGAAAAAATTAATGTGGAGCGGGAAGCCAAGGGCGATGCACTGCTCGCCAACCCACGAAATGCGGCTTCAGGCACTCTCAAAATGCAGGACAGCAGCGTGGTAGCCAAGCGTAGGCTCAACTGTTATTTCTACCAGCTGCTGGGAGATGACTTGGAAGTAAATCAACACGATCAAGCGATTCACCTGTTGGAAAGCTGGGGATTCAACGTGTCCCCTACCTACCAACAGGCAAAAACCATCGAAGAAGTATTCGCCTACATTGAATCTTGGAGGGAAAAACGATTTGAATTGCCCCTAGACACGGATGGGGTCGTGATCAAAATCAACGACTACCAGCAACGCGAAGAGCTTGGCTTTACAGCAAAAAATCCACGCTGGGCGATTGCTTACAAATACAAGGCAGAAAGTGCGGAAACAGAATTGCTCTCCATTACCTACCAGGTGGGGCGAACTGGAGCCATCACTCCTGTGGCCAATCTGGCACCGGTGCAACTTGCGGGTACCACCGTCAAGCGCGCATCCTTGCACAATGCAAATGAAATCGAGCGGCTAGATCTCCACGTGGGTGATTTTGTATCCGTAGAAAAGGGAGGAGAAATCATCCCGAAAATCACAGCAGTTAACCTCGAAAAGCGAAGAACCGGAGCTTTAGCAATCACCTACATCAGCCGTTGCCCGGAATGCGGAAGTACCTTAGAACGGAAAGAAGGGGAAGCCAAACACTATTGCACAAACGCCGCTGCATGCCCTCCACAGATCCTTGGGCGAATCGAACATTTTGTTAGCAAAAGAGCCATGGACATTGACTCCATGGGAACGGAGCGAATTCGTGCATTGATCGACCAGGGATTCATTCGCAACTATGCGGATATCTACAGTTTGGACAGCAAGCAACAGGAACTCCTCGGGCTAGAGATGAGCCAAGACCAATACGAACGGGAAGTCAATGGATTGTTGTACATCTCCTTGGACAAAGTTTTGTTTGCGCTCACTGAGGGAATTTCTTTGAAGCAAATCCAAGATTTCCTCCTGGAGAATACCCATCTCCCACTTCGGGATCGGATCCGCGCTTTTCAGGCGCAACTGAAAGCTTGGAAGAAAAAAGTACCTTCCAATGTAGGAATGGTTGACTTTTTACTGCAGAACCTGGCCACGCATGTGGAATTGATGAAGGTGGAGGACTACATCCCTGTGGCGGTGGTCCTGGAAATATTCCTAGGACGAAGGGTGGAGTTTGAACAGATCTTGGAAGCCAGCAAAAAGTACGGCACCATCCACACCATCCTCCTTGAACTCCAGCTCAACTTGCCTGACGAACTTCAAGAACGCATCAAAAAACTAAAAGCCAACACCTTCCAAGAAGGCGTCATCAGCAACATGATGGAAGGGATTTTCGCTTCCAAATCCCAGGATTTTGACAAAGTGCTTTTTGCTCTAGGCATCCGAAATATCGGGGAGAATACGGCGCAACTCCTTGCGAAGCATTTTGGAACCCTCGAAAAACTTCAAACCGCCACTGCGGAAGAATTGCTAGAAATCAATGGCGTAGGTGAAACCCTAGTGCAAAGCCTTCAAGAGTTCTTTTCCCAGTCAGCTAATCTTGAAATCATCGCCCAACTGAAAGCGCAGGGCTTGAATTTTGAGATGCAGGGAGGAGAAATTGTGGCGCTAGGCAATGCGCTGGAGGGTAAAAGAATCTTGGCCTCAGGCAAATTGAATCACTTCAAACGGGATGAGATTGTCACCTTTGTACAAGCCCATGGAGGGCAGTACCTGAGTTCGGTTTCCAAAAACCTAGACTTCATCATCGAAGGGGAAGAAATGGGACCGAGCAAAAAAGAAAAGGCCCAGAAGTTGGGCATTCCTTTGCTGTCTGAAGAAGAATTCTTGAAACTGGTCAACGGTTGAGGGTAGAGAGTAACTCAATTAGTTAAAAATATATTAATTTTCCACAACCCCTCAAAGGGTCAAAATGAGTAATAATTACTGCGGAAAACCGTCAACAGCCAAAGAGTCTACATCCACGGTTCAGTTAATTGGACTTCAAATGGTATTTTTTTTAACTACGAGTTGCAATTAGGTTATTCAATATTGGATCCGCCGTGGTGGATCAGTCCGCCGTGGTGGATCAGTCCGCCGTGGTGGATCAGTCCGCCGTGGTGGATCAGTCCGCCGTGGCGGATCAATTCAGTACGGAAATCATATTTTATTTATCGATTTCCTTCCAACATTAATTCCCTTTTATAAGATGAATAACGCTTGGACACTTGATGACTAGTAGAAAAAATAGCTATACTGAAATCACTCAAAACCGCAAATAAGAAAAAAGGCTCCAAATCTACATGACTTTAACTCCTTAGATGTTCATTACCAATTAACTGATATGGAGCACTTAAATCCTACTTACAAGCACCTTATCGATCCGTTGTCCATCCTTGTCAATTACCTCAAGTTTGAGTTTTTCGACAATAACGGTATCGCCCACATTGGGGATATAGCCACTTTGATGCAGGATTAAGCCTGCCAACGTGGTGAAATTTTTGTTTTGGTAAGAGATTTCAAAGTCGAAATACTTCTCGAAATCGATCAAGGAATACTGTCCATCGATCAACCAAGAACCATCTTCCCGCTCCACGAGTTCGTAATCCGTTTGATCCATTTCCGTGGACTCTCCTACGAGTGCGTCTACCACATCATCCATGGTCACCATGCCCACCGTGACCCCATATTCATCGATGACCAATCCATAATGCAGGCGATGCGCTTTAAAGGATTCTAAGGCTTGGTAAGCAAACATGCTTTCGTTCAAAAACAGGGGGGCTTTTGCAATTTTTTTCAAGTCAAATCCTTCCTGTAAGCTGGAATCGAAGAGGTCTTTCACCAGCACCATCCCGACGATTTGATCCAAATCCCCCTCCTTGCAGAGTGGATAGGCGGAATGTTTTTCCTCACTGATTTTCAATCGGACCTCTTCTTCGCTATCGGTCGTATTGAAAAAGACCAATTCGTTTCGATGGGTGAGCAAGGTATTGATCCGTCGATCACCCAACTCAAAAACGCGCTCCACGATATCCTGCTCAATATCCATGATTTCGCCTCCCTCTGCACTTTCCTTGATAAGTGCCTTCAACTCCTCTTCAGAAATCTTGCTGTCAGAAGTTCGCTTGATTTGAAAAACCCAGAGTAAAAAATCATTGGAGACGGTCAATAGCCAAACAAAAGGGCTGGTCAACTTGGACAGCCAGACCATAGGTTTGGCCACACGCAAGGCTATCTGCTCCGGAAAGGTCATGCCTAGTCTTTTTGGGAACAGTTCTCCTAGAACAATCGACAGGTAAGTAATCAGCACCACGACTAGACCGACGGCCAGGGCATTCGAATAAGGCTGCAAAAAAGGAATCTGTAAGAGCAAAGATTCCAGGTCATCCGTGATGTTTTTTCCCCCATATACACCCAACAAAACACCGATAAGCGTTATGCCTATTTGGACCGTAGACATGAATTTGGTGGGGTTCTCCGAAAGAGCCAAAGCTTCTTTTGCACCTAATTTTCGTTGCTTTTTTAGGCTCTCTAATTTGAACTTCCGAGAAGAAACAAGGGATAGTTCTGCCATGGCAAAGACGCCATTTAATACCACTAGCAAAAGGATGATTACAAGTTCCACTGGAAGAAAAATGAGGATACGGCTATAAATTTAACCTAAAATACTTCTTTTTTTATGCAGTATTTCAAATTCGACTAAACCAGCGCTTTGAGCTTGGTACCTAAGATGCGAGTTTACCCTCAATTCCTATCCTTCTTTTCAGAACTAAGGCCAAACAAGCACTGACGATTTAAAGTTACATGGTTTGCATTTGCGTTGTACTTGCAGCCGTATTTACAGATCCTTTTCGCTAAAAACCCAGCCAAGAACCTATATTTGTTTTTGGTTTAAAAACTTCCACATGAACGCATTCAAAGGTATAGGAGTTGCACTAGTTACCCCCTTTCAGGAAGATCACAGTATCGATTTCGATAGTTTAAAGCGCTTAATCGACCATGTGATCGACGGCGGGGTGAACTACCTGGTCGTACTTGGTACTACAGGTGAGTCGGCAACGCTCAATGCATCGGAAAAGGCCCAAGTGCTCAAAGCGGCAGTGGAATACAACAAGGGGCGCGTCCCCTTGATGCTCGGTTTAGGTGGGAATGCTACCCAAAAACTAGTCGACGAAATCGAACAAACTGACTTTTATGGAGTCGCTGGAATTTTATCCGTAAGCCCCTACTACAATAAACCAACACAGGAAGGAATCATCGCACACTACCATGCCTTGGCAGATGCATCTCCAGCACCACTTGTACTGTACAATATCCCAGGACGGACCATGTCCAATATGACTGCAGCGACCACACTCGCCCTATCGCACCATCCCAATATCGTTGGTATCAAGGAAGCGAGCGGCAACCTTGAGCAGTGCATGAGTATCGCCGCCAATATGCCAAAAGACTTCTTGCTCCTCTCTGGGGATGATCTCCTCACCAAACCCATGCAAAGCATTGGGGGAAGTGGAGTGATCTCG
>JBIIGH010000233.1:0-3750 GCA_044236565.1 Algoriphagus sp.
TTTTATAGTGGCCTAATTGGGCAAAAAGGTTCTCGAACTTTGCCTCCATACAGGCCATTAAATAGAGAGAAATAGCTGCCTTTCTGGGAGAAAAGCCAGCAATCAGAAATTCCCCTTTTCTACCGCTTGGGTAATGGTATTTGTAGGTACCAAAGCCTACAATCGACTCCCCCCACATCACGGCGTTCTCTCCAGTCTCTTCTTCCATGATTTTTTTGAGTGCCATCGCATCTTCTCTCATTTTTGGAGCAGCAGTGGAGAGCAAATACGCATCTACGGAAGCAGCTGTGGGTTGGGTCTTATTTTCAGCCATTGTCAGATTTGGTAAAGTTCAATTGGCAGCTGATCCGGATCCGAAAAAAAAGTGAATTTCTTCCCTGTATGTTCATCTACCCGAATGGGTTCTACCTTAATTCCTAAGTTAGTCAAAGTTTCGACTTCATTTTGAATATCCGCAACGGCAAAAGCCAAATGTCTAAGTCCACAAGCCTCCGGTCCAGTGACTCGACTGGTAGGATCCGGAAAAGAAAAAAGCTCGATTAGGTAGGTTCCGTTAAGTTCCAAATCCAACTTGTAGGAACGTCTTTCGGCTCGGTAAATTTCCCTAATCGGTTTGAATCCAAGGACTTTGGTATAGAATTTTTTGGAAAGGGCATAATCCGAGCAAATAATTGCGATATGATGTAGTGCTGAAAGTTGGAGCATACTTCCGAGAGAAAGGGGCTTGGTACAATTCTTACGAGGAACAAGAAGCAAGATAATGCCATTTAACGAGAACCTTAACTAGCTGGAATTCTAGTCAACAGGCTCATGGTTTTGTTTTCAGATTGTCTGCTGCAAAAACTGATTTCTAATCTCGAATCTGTCTTAGACAATTCCAAATAATTGTACTCCTCCGGAGCACGCCTGACTTTATTTTTTTCTTCTTTCTATTAACATAACGCCCCGCAATGCTGCGGGGTAAACTTCCTCCGGAGCAGTTTTTAGATGTTCAAGGAAATTATGAATTAAATAAGTTCAGCAAACTTGCCCCAGAGTGGGCAATATATTAATAGAAAAATAGGAAAATCAATTTAGGGCGCGCTCCGGAGGTGCGCTACATTTTTAAAAAAAATCAACCAAAAAAAAAGACTCTCCTTCTGGGAGAGTCTTTTAAAAAATGAGTGGGTGACTTATTTTTTACTTGGTAATGGTGATGGTTTCGGTCACAACTTCTTTGCCATCGACCATCTTGATTTCCTTCTTTACCTCTTTGTTGATTAGCGCTGTTTCAGCTGCCTCTCCATGAGGTTTTTCAGAAATGTGTGGTGCAATGACCAAGGCTACGATAGACATCAATTTGATCAAAATGTTCATTGATGGTCCAGAGGTATCTTTGAATGGATCGCCTACTGTGTCACCAGTAACAGATGCCTTGTGTGGTTCAGATTTTTTGTAGTAGATCTCTCCATCGATTTCTACTCCTTTTTCGAAGGACTTCTTCGCATTGTCCCATGCGCCACCGGCGTTGGACTGGAACATACCCATCAATACTCCTGATACGGTAACCCCTGCAAGCATGCCTCCTAGTACTTCTGGACCGAAGATGAATCCAACAATAATTGGAGAAATCAAGGCGATCGCTCCAGGAGCAATCATCTCACGGATAGAAGCTTTGGTAGAGATCTCTACGCACTTCTCGTACTCAGGCTTGGCCTTGTACTCCATGATGCCTGGGATTTCACGAAACTGGCGTCTTACTTCGTTCACCATGTCCATTGCCGCTCTACCTACCGCAGCAATTGCCAAGGAAGAGAAAATAAATGGAATCATACCGCCCACAAATAGTCCAGCGAGTACGTCAGCCTTGTAGATGTCAATCGCGTCAATGCCTGCAATGCCCACGAATGCCGCAAACAAAGCCAATGAAGTCAAGGCAGCAGAAGCGATGGCAAAACCCTTTCCTGTAGCCGCAGTGGTGTTACCTACCGCATCCAAGATGTCGGTACGGCCACGAACTTCTTCAGGAAGCTGGCTCATTTCGGCAATACCCCCTGCATTGTCCGCAATAGGTCCGAAGGCATCGATTGCCAACTGCATCGCAGTAGTAGCCATCATACCCGCAGCAGCGATTGCTACTCCATACAACCCAGCAAATTCATAGGCTCCATAGATACCACCTGCTAAAACCAGGATAGGAAGTACGGTAGACTCCATGCCTACTGCAAGACCACCGATAATGTTGGTCGCGTGTCCGGTAGCAGACTGCTTGATGATAGACATTACCGGGCGCTTGCCCATAGCGGTGTAGTATTCGGTGATGATGGACATCAAGGTACCTACAACGAGGCCAAGGATGATTGCATAGAATACATCCATGTTGGTAAACTCATATCCACGGATGGAAAGCGTCTCAGGAAGCATGTACTTCACAATAAAGAAAGAAGCGATACCGGTAAACACGATGGAAGACCAGTTACCCATGTTCAATGCTTTCTGCACATCTCCCTTGTCATCCTTGATGGTTACGAAGGCCATGCCCATGATGGAGAAGATGATACCCAAACCTGCCAATACCATTGGCAATAGGATTGGAGCGATACCGTTAAAGTTGTCTACGGATACGATTTCACGTCCCAAAACCATAGTAGCAAGGATAGTGGCCACATAAGAACCGAACAAATCGGCGCCCATACCGGCTACGTCACCTACGTTGTCACCTACGTTATCTGCGATAGTAGCTGGGTTACGCACGTCATCCTCAGGGATACCTGCTTCAACCTTACCTACTAGGTCAGCTCCTACGTCCGCAGCTTTGGTATAGATACCGCCGCCCACACGGGCAAAAAGTGCGATGGATTCCGCTCCAAGAGAGAAGCCTGCAAGCACTTCAAGTGCTTTTTCCATTTCAATTCCATTGACACCGGCACCTACCGATACCACATAGAGTTGGTAAAATACAATGAATAGGGAACCAAGGCCCAAAACTGCAAGTCCAGCAACACCAAGACCCATGACAGATCCACCGGTGAAAGATACCTTGAGGGCATGTTTTAAACTCGTGCGTGCTGCCTGAGTAGTACGTACGTTGGCTTTGGTAGCGATTTTCATTCCGATGTAGCCAGCTAGGGCAGAAAGGAATGCGCCAATCAAAAAGGAAATGGCAATTACGGGGCTAGAGGTAGGTACTAGTGTACCTGACCAAGCCAAAACGATGGCTGCAATCACGGCGAAGTAGGAAAGAACTTTCCATTCCGCTTTCAAAAATGCCATGGCGCCATCGGCGATGTAGCCGGAGAGTTCCACCATGTTCTTGTCTCCTGTGGGCTGCTTGGTCACCCAGGCAGACTTAATTGCCATGATGAGTAGGCCTACAAGTCCCAGCGCAGGGACTAAATAAATCAGCGCTTGTTCCATAAACTAGTCGGATTCAGTGTTAGATTCTGTAAATAATTCGGCAAAGATACGATTAATCCCTTTTCTGCCAAGTTTGAAAGTCAAGGCATTTTTGGATTTTTTTAGGTGGGTTCAAAAGCCCCGAGTTCCGCTCCAATGGCTATAGTCTGAAGAGGAAAGCGATCTAGTTTTTGAAATGAGTGAACTAGTTTTTCAGGGGAGTAAAATTTAAGGGGGCGGCTGTAAAAATTTGAAGAAAATTCTAAATTTGCCCTCCACATCGGGGTGTGGCGCAGTCCGGTAGCGTACACGTCTGGGGGGCGTGTGGTCGCAGGTT
Organism: Algoriphagus sp.; assembly: GCA_044236565.1. Lineage (GTDB taxonomy): Bacteria > Bacteroidota > Bacteroidia > Cytophagales > Cyclobacteriaceae > Algoriphagus. The sequence goes on from JBIIGH010000233.1 coordinate 3,713, forward strand.
CAAATCCTGTCACCCCGACATGCTATCCAAGGAGTTGC
>JBIIGH010000033.1:0-13964 GCA_044236565.1 Algoriphagus sp.
AGGAGCTGGCTTGGGGTATTTTAGCCCACGGTGGAAAGGTTTGGGAGTTGGTTTCAGTGGTTTTTTCGTATTCAGGCATCTTGAAAATAATTTAACGATTGCCGATCCAAAAACTGGAATGGGCAACCGCTACGAGATCACCTTGTTTGATGTCCGCCATCCAGAAAACAAAAAGGATATGGACCGTTTGGAGGAATTTTTTGTTTCCTATGCCGACAAAAAGTTTACAGCATGGTTTGGGAGGCATCATTTCGAGAGCCCTTTACTTAATGCATCCGACAATAGATTACGTCCTAATTTATTTAGCGGTTTTTCAGGTACTTACACTACAAACTCAGGGTTTAAAATTTCTGGAGCTTGGTTTTCACATGTGATTTCAAGAGGTTTTTTGGAATGGGTACCTGTTGAAGAGTCGCTTGGATTTTATAGTTCAGGTAGAAATCCTGACGGATCACAAGAAACCTATACCCATCATGTTTCCTCCAATGGAATTGGGGTTCTTGGCTTTGAATATCAAAAAGACAAGCTACAAGTACAATCTTGGAATTACCTCGCAGAGGGGATATTTGCGACTAATTTTTCAGAGATCACAGGGACAATTGCTACTGGAGCGTCAAAAGAATGGCTGTATGGGGTGCAAGGATTTATTCAACAAGCCGTAGGTGATGGTGGCAATTCAAACCCTTCCAAGGCGTATATCTTGCCGGAGGAAAAAACGCACGGCATTGGTCTGAAATCCGGCATTCATTACGGGCATAGCGAATTGGCCCTCAATTTTCTTTACATTTCTGATCAAGGTCGCTTTTTATTTCCTCGGGAATGGGGGAGAGAAAAGTTTTTTGTAAGCATGCAGCGGGAACGTTTTGAAGGAATGGGTGGGGTACGTGCTCTTGGTATTTCGTACGATAAAACTTTTATTCACGACAAACTAAAAGTTTCTCTGGGCTCAAGTTATGTTCAAACCCCAGGACTTGAAGATTTGAGATTAAATAAATATGGATTGCCCAATTACCTCCATTTTATTGGCTTAGTAGATTACCGATTTGATGGCTATTTCAAAGGCTTGGATCTGCAACTCTTGGTTGCTCATAAAAATGAAGATAGCGCGAAAGTGATCCCGTTAGAATACGTGATCAATCGCGTAAATATGACGAATGTCAACCTAATTTTAGATTATAGATTTTAAAAACAAACACAACCAAATAAAACCCTATGAATCAATTTATTGAATGGATTTCTCAACCTTGGCCTTGGTACGTGGCAGGGCCTATAATTGGACTCACTGTACCTGCACTCCTTATTCTTGGTAACAAGACCTTTGGGATTTCCTCCTCCTTGCGACATGTGTGTGCCGCATGTGTTCCTGCTGGAATACCTTTCTTTACCTACGATTGGAAGAAAGAGGTCTGGAATCTCCTTTTTGTCCTAGGAACAGCCATTGGTGGTTTTATAGCCATGAATTTCCTTGCAAACCCAGATACGATTGTTATTTCCGAGGCAACTCAAGCAGATTTGAAGGCTTTAGGAATCACTAATTTTTCAGATTTGATGCCACTTGAGATTTTCAATTGGGAAACAGTCTTCACAGGTAAAGGGATCCTATTCTTTGTGATTGGAGGATTGCTTGTAGGATTTGGAACTCGATATGCGGGCGGATGCACCTCAGGGCATGCGATCATGGGAATCAGTTCCTTGCAGTGGCCTTCGCTTGTAGCTACCATTTTCTTCATGTTGGGTGGGTTTTTCATGACCCACGTCCTGCTGGAGCCACTTATGAAATTAGTCGGATTTTAATCTTTAGAACTTATGTCAAAAAATATAAATCAAACGGAAGCTGGTGCAGATCCGAATTGTGTAGCACCTAACTCAAGCCAAACCAAGGACAAGGGGCTAGCTTTGTTGAAGTATGTGGTTATTGGTATTGTCTTCGGAATTGTTTTTGTGAAAGCAGAAATTATTTCCTGGTTTCGAATTCAAGAAATGTTCCGTCTCCAGTCTTTTCATATGTATGGAGTCATCGGATCCGCTATTGTTACCGGAATTATTTCAATCCAATTGATCAAGCGATTGAATATCAAGTCTATTCATGGCGAAACGATCAATATCCCTACCAAAGTGTTTAAAAAAGGCCAAGTGATTGGCGGCTTTATTTTTGGACTGGGTTGGGCCATTACAGGGGCCTGTCCAGGACCATTATTTGCTCAAATCGGTAGTGGCTACACGGTCATCCTTGTCACTCTAGTTTCAGCTCTTGCAGGTACTTGGTTGTATGGAAAGTTTGAAAAGTACTTTCCAAACTAACGGAGTTAAAAATTGAACCTGAAAAAATGCCACCTTTGAGAAAGGGTGGCATTTTTAATGAAATACTTTTTTGACGATGATTCGGATAAAAACAATGATCGTCAAGACGATGCTACCCACAATTACAAATTCCATAGCGCGCTAGTTTACACTTCAACTCAAAGAGTCCAAGAATAGTTTGTTCCGTTGGTGGAATTGGTAAGACTTTCCTTCGCTTTCTACTTACCTTTGACCCGTTTTGTAGCCACCACGAGTTATGAATTACCTTTCCCAACGCCGGGTTGCTCTAGGAGCGCTTTTTTTCTTTATGGGAATATGCTTTGCCAGCTGGGCTGCACGCATCCCGGACATTCAAAGTAAGTTCCAACTCTCTGAAGGGCAGCTTGGCACGCTTTTGCTCTGTTTGCCCATAGGTTCCATGCTTGGGTTACCCATCGCAGGTTGGTCGGTACATCGCTACGGTAGTCGCAGTGTGATCTTGATTTGTAGTTTTGCCTACGCATTCACCCTACCCTTGATCGGTTTGGCCCCAAGTCTTTGGACAATCGCGCCAGTCTTGATGGGTTTTGGCGTGCTGGGCAACATCATGAACATTTCATTGAATACCCAAGCTCTGGGCTTGGAAAATCAGTTTGGAAAAAGCATTCTCGCCTCGTTCCATGGCATTTGGAGCATGGCCGGCTTTACCGGTGCAGGGGTAGGTGCAGGCATGATTTTCCTTAACTTTTCTCCTGCAGCGCACTACGTTGTGGTGGCTTTGCTGTCTGCAGTATTGATTTTGTTGTCACAAAAATTTGTCATCAACGACAAGCCTGCCCCAGGTGAGGAGGGAGGACTCGTATTGCGAAAGCCAGACGCACTGCTTCTTCGCGTAGGCTTGATCTCCTTTTTGGGCATGATGGCAGAAGGCTGCATGTTTGATTGGTCGGGTGTTTACTTTAAAAAAATAGTAGAAACAGAACCCCAATATGTGTCTTTGGGCTACGTATGCTTCATGGGTGCTATGGCCTCGGGGAGGTTTGTGACCGACAAGGCAAGCAATCGTTTTGGCAAGGTTCCCGTACTTCAAGTCAGTGGGCTGCTCATATTCTTTGGTCTACTGCTATCGGTGGTCTTTCCCAATTTGTTGACGGCGGCTATCGGCTTTTTGATGGTAGGTGCTGGCGTTGCCTCCATCGTTCCCGTTTCCTACGGTATTGCAGGTCGATCCAAACTGTATTCGCCTAGTGTAGCCCTAGCGCTGGTGTCCACAATTTCCTTCTTTGGATTTTTAGTAGGCCCGCCGCTGATTGGTTTTGTGGCCGAACTCTTTGATTTAAAAGTTTCTTTCGCTCTAATTGGGATTAACGGGTTAGGTATTCTATTGCTCAGCAGTTTTGGCAAAAATGTCTTTCATGCGCAAGAAAACGCAGCAGGCACATGAGTTTACCCGAGAATTTTCAGTTTGAAAAGGTATTCGAAGTAGGAGCCTATCAAGTTCATCCCCATGGAAACATGCGGTTATCTTGTTTGGCAGATTTTTTTCAAGAGATTGCTTGGAAGCATGCTGATTCTGAAGGTTTTGGTAGGTTGCTATTGGAGCAACAGTTGATGTGGGCGCTTTCAAGAATTGAAATTAAGGTGAGTCAATTCCCTCGCTGGGGGGATCGCCTGCGGATTTTCACTGGAGGGAGAGGACAGGCAGGTGCTTTTGCTTTTCGTGAGTTTTTGGTTTGGAACGAGCAGGAAGAAGTGGTCGCTCGAGCGATGTCCTCCTGGTTGCTGGTGCACATCGAGAAAAAGCGAATTTTAAAGCCAGATTCAGTGCTACCAAGTTCCCTTTTCAATCCCAAGGTTGCACCGGACTGGCAGCCAATTAAATTGGAGGCTTCTGGGCCGGAAATAGCGCATGAAAGCATATCCGTACAGCACTCTGATTTGGACTTGTACAACCATGTCAACCATACCAGCTACATCCGTTGGATTGAAAATAGTGCAGCAGCTCAAGGTATTTTTCCTAGCCAACTTGCAGTCAACTATTTGTCAGAATGCAAAGGGGGAGATGTGGTTTACTTAACCCATTTAGGACATGGCAATGCTCCCTATTTTCAAGGTAGGGTACAGGATAAACTGGTTTTTGAAGCCCAGATTCAATTCGAATAACGTTGGGATATTTCACGCTCATTTTTTTACGAGCTACGATCCATTACTTTTTTGCGATTTAGAGAGATTGAGTGACGAGAGTCACAGGAAATTAGGGATTGGTTGACACAACTTTGTATCTTACCCAAAGAATCTAATTCCGATGATGCAGCCATTTATTAAGCTAATCACTCTTTTAGTAGCCCTTTTAGGACTAACTGTCACCTTGGTAGTAGGGATAGGGCTTGTATTATTTTTATCATTTTCTGGCGTGCAATTGCCAAGCCTTAGCGAATCCGAACCGGATGAGTTGTTAGCAGCGGCAGTGGAAACCCCAGTTGTACAGGCCTTGATGGATCCTGCTTCGCTGTGGAAAGCCCCTGATTGGGCGGAGATGGAAAAGGAACCCAATGCAGAAGAATTGAACTATGGAAAAGAATTGGTAGCAAATACGGCTGAATACCTGGGTCCAAAGGGAAAAGTCAAAGCAATATCCAATGGGATGAACTGTCAGAATTGCCATTTGCAGGCAGGGACAGCTCCTTTAGGAAATAATTACGGAGCAGTGGCGTCTACCTATCCTAAGGTAAGAGCAAGATCTGGAAAAGAGGAAGACATTCAGAAGCGGATCAACGATTGTTTTGAGCGTAGTCTTAATGGCAAGGCCTTGAGTAGGGATTCCAAAGAAATGAAGGCGATGGTAGCCTATATCAACTGGGTGGGTAAGGATGTGCCAAAGGGAGAAGTTCCAGCAGGTTCTGGAATTTATGAACTTCCACTTCTAGACCGAGCAGCAGATCCTGCAAAAGGCAAGCTGGTATACGAGAAGCAATGTGCCAGTTGCCACCAGGCGGATGGAAAAGGAATGGCCAAACCCGATGGATCTGGCTACTTGTATCCGCCACTTTGGGGGGAGAATAGCTACAATCATGGTGCAGGGCTATACCGTATCTCCAGATTTGCGGGATATGTCAAAGCGAATATGCCTTTGGGGGCGACCTTCGAGCAACCTATTTTGAGCGATGAGGAATCCTGGGATCTTGCGGCCTATGTCAATAGCATGGAGCGACCCAAGAAAGACCTCACACAGGACTGGCCAGATATTTCCAAGAAACCCATGGATCATCCCTTTGGTCCCTTCTCCGATTCGTTTACCGAAGAGCAGCACAAGTTTGGGCCATTCAAACCTATAAAAGCTGCTAAATCTAGTGCTAAGTGAGGTTTTTAAGATTTTCAGGCCTCCTATTTCTACTTTCACTTTATTCCAATTTTGTTCAAGCTCAGGCACCTGAAGCGGAGAAGAAAGTAGTATTTGAGCCAGAATTAAGCTTTCGGAGCTTTTGGATGAACACCTCTTACAACACCGAATCCCTTCGGTCTGACCATGCATTGGGGTTGACTTCTTCCCTCGGGGGTAAATTATCTTTTGGAAAAGAATGGGAGTTCCAGGCGGGCTACCGGGTATTCGCCAATGCGTTGAGTTCGGATTTTTGGGTTCCAGATCCTGTTACGGGTCAATCCAATCGCTATGAATCAGGCTTATTTAATCTACTGGACCCGCAAGACCGGCTCTTTGGAAGGTTAGAATTGTTTTCACTTGCTTTTTCCCAACCTAAGTTTGGCTTTAAGATAGGCAAAATGGGTATTCAGACCGATTGGGTGAATGCGCAGGATGGTCGGCTTTCACCTACAATTGTGGAGGGCGTGCATGCCTGGGTTGCTCCGGCAACGAATTGGAAGCTGAGCGGATGGGCCATCAACCGGATAAATGTCAGAGGAAGTAAAGATTGGCTTTCGGTCGGGGAAACCATCGGGCTATTTCCTCAAGGTAGAAGTCCCTTTGGTAAACCAGCTGCATACCTTGGAAACACGGCAAGTCCTTGGTTGGGTATTTTAGAACTCGAAGGAAAGATGAAAGGAGGGAGGAGTCTCCGTTTTTCAAACACCTATGCAGCAAACGTATTTGCCACCTATTGGGCTACTTATGAAAAGAGCTCCAAAAAAACCATGGGAACCTGGACCTCAGGGATTCAAGCCGGGATGCAGCATGGACTAGGAGAGGGCGGAAATGTAGATCCTCTGAAGCAATACAAGAATCCTAGTGATCTGAATTTTGCGGTTTCAGCGAAGCTAAACTGGAAAAAAGGGCCTTGGGAAACGCAGCTGAGCGCAACGCAGGTGGGAGGAAAGGGGCGTTGGCTGAGTCCTCGGGAATGGGGCAAGGATGCCTGGTATACCTTTATTCCCAGAGAGCGAAACGAGGGATTTGAAACAGTCACTGCGGCTGTAGGGTATGTTTCCTACAGAGTGGAGGAGATTGGAATGCAAGTTTACACTTATGCCGGAATTCATATTTTGCCTGATCCGAAAGATGCCGCAGCCAATAAATACAATTTCCCAAGTTACAGGCAGCACAACCTAGGATTGAAGTTTATCCCCAAAAAGGCAAAGAATCTGGACTTTCATTTGATTTTGGTGGTGAAAGAACCGCTGACCACTCAAAAGCTTTCGACGGTACAGCAGTACAATAAAGTCGACCTGTTGCATTTCAACGGGCTTATCAATTGGAAATTGGCCAAAGACTAATCCCCTAGAAATTCGCTAATTCCCTCATTTATTAGGAATTCTCATTTAATAGGGCCACATTTGTTAGTCGAAAAAATGTTTTCGATACTTGTCACCAAGTTTAGCATCGGCGATTCACCTGCCCCAAGTAGCAAATCAAGAGTTCTCCAACACAGGTTTTACTTCTTTTTCTTCTACTTTTTTAATTCAACAGAAGACTATTCTTTTTGAGTTAAAACCTGCAGTTATCAATATTTAGAGAACCCAGATTTACTAGTTTCACCCAAATTACCTCATTATTAAGACCATTCGATTTTCCGATTCAGCCTTGTCTGAATTTTCCATCACACTGAGAAGCAGAGTCAACGCTTATTTCACTTCTACCCAGCAAACTAAGTTTGCGAATAATGAAATGAAGTTCAAGACGGTGGTAATGTTGTCTTTGTATTTCATGCCAATTATCCTTCTATCTGTAGGTGTGTTTGATCAAACTTGGCAGCTTTACACGTGCTATGTGCTCAGCGGCTTAGGAATGGCGGGTGTTGGTATGGGTGTCATGCATGATGCAATCCACGGTACTTATTCTCAGAATCCGAAAATCAATAAATTAATTGGATACACGCTCAATTTGATCGGGGCCAATTCAACGGTTTGGAAAATACAGCACAATGTATTGCACCATTCCTACACCAACATTCCAGAAGGAGACGATGACATCAATGCTCCTTTTTTCCTCCGATTCTCTCCTCATGCTCCTAAAAACAAGATGCATGCTTTTCAGCATTGGTATACTTGGATCTTTTATGGCCTATCAACGGTTTCTTGGGTAACCTCAAAGGATTTCATCCGTTTTGATCGGTACTACAAGATGGGAATGTTTAAAGGGAAGGATGTCTACCGCAATACGGTCCTCAAAATAATAGCTTGGAAATTAGTGTACTATGCATTTATTCTTGGCTTGCCGATTGCGTTTTCTCCATTCGGCATAGGTCAAATTTTACTTGCATTCCTTTTGCTTCATTTTATTACCGGTCTCAGCATCTCCTTGGTGTTTCAGACGGCCCACATCATGCCGGAAGTATCTTTTCCTCAAGCCAATGAAAATGGAATTGTGGAAGGGGAGCGCATGTTGCATCAATTGGCTACTACATCCAATTATTCGGAAAATAGCACCTTATTCTCTTGGATGATTGGAGGGTTGAATTACCAGGTTGAACACCACTTGTTTCCGGATATCTGCCACGTACACTACCGAAATATCGCTCCGATTGTGAAAGCAACCGCAGCTGAGTTTAATATTCCTTATTATACAAAAAAGACATTTTTTGATGCTTTGAAGGCCCATGCAAATATGTTGTACCAACTCGGTCGACTGGAAGTGCAGCCTGTTAAAGCTTAAAACCAACTTATGAATCAATTTACCAAGAAAAATACCAAGCCAGCTCCGGCTCGAGGAGCAAATCCAGATCGAAGACAGGTAAAAAAGAAGGAATCGACCCTTGATCCACGACTTTTCGTAAAGAAAGCACAGCCGAGTGGACAGGAGGGATTTCGAACCGAAATAACCTTTACCGAATTGGGCTTAAGCCCGAAGTTGCTTCAAAATATCCTTGCAAAAGGGTACGAAACACTGACCACCATTCAAGAGCAATCCATAGCACCTCTCCTCAAGGGAAGGGATGTGATGGCAATTTCAAAGACAGGTTCCGGTAAAACTGCTGCCTTCTTGATTCCGATCATTGAGCATGCGCTTAAGGATCCTCGAAATTACACTGCCCTTGTAGTGACGCCTACTCGTGAGTTGGCTTTGCAAATTGAAGAAGAATTCAAGAGCCTTGCCGCTGGCATGTCCTTGTATTCGGCCACGTTTATTGGAGGAACGAACATCAATTCGGATAATCAGAAGTTGGAGCGTAAGCTTCAGGTGATTGTAGGTACTCCTGGAAGGTTATTGGACCTGTCGGATAGGAAAGTGTTGGACCTTCGGAAGGTGAATACCTTGGTCTTGGATGAATTTGACCGCATGTTGGATATGGGCTTTGTTCTAGATGTCAACAAATTGGTCAATCGCATTGGAAAAAGAGACCAGACGCTTCTTTTCTCAGCGACCTTGGAACCTGGTCAAAAGAAATTGATCGATGGACTACTTTCTAATCCAATCGAAGTGAAAGTTTCTACTGGTTCTACCACCAATGAAAATATCGAACAACAAACGATTCGAGTACCGGAAGGTCAAGATAAGTTTGAGGTCTTAGCTGACTTGTTTGCAAATCCAGAATTGGAGAAAGTAATTCTATTTACTGAAACCAAAAGGCTAGCAGATCGTTTAGCTAAAAAGTTAGTACAAGCTGGTATCAAAGCCGGCCAAATCCACGGAGATAAGTCCCAGAATTTTCGAAATAGAATGATCGACGAATTCAAAAATGGGGAGATCCGCGTGTTGGTAGCAACTGACGTTGCCGCCAGAGGGATCGATGTAGCTGATGTGAGCCATGTGATCAACTATCAGCTACCGATGACCATGGATGCTTACATCCATCGAATCGGAAGAACTGGCAGAGCCGGCAAAGTAGGTCATGCCATCACATTTGTAAACTAAACCACTTGCATGTCAAAAAATCAAAACACATTTATCAAAAAACAAAAGGCGGAACTTAAAAAGAGAAAGCAGAAAGATAAAATGGAGAAGAAGCTTGAGCGAAAGGGACAACCAAAAGATGGAAGTCTCGACAACATGATCGCTTATGTGGATGAATTCGGAAATATCTCTGATACTCCTCCAGAACCGCCAGTAGAGAAAAAATTTATTTCAAATCAGTCCAATCAAAATCGAGTAAAAACAAATCAAAATTTCAAAAATCATGAATGAAGGAACAGTAAAATTCTTTAACACAACCAAAGGCTTTGGATTCATTACCCCATCTGATAACAGTGAGGACGTATTCGTTCACCACACAGGTTTGGTTCACGAAATCCGTGAAAATGACAAAGTGGTTTACGAACTAGTACAAGGAAAGAAAGGCATCAATGCTGTAAACGTAAAAGTGGTTAAGTAATCACTACTACCCTTGAGGTAAAATCCCCAGGTGATGCAATCGCTTGGGGATTTTTTATTTTATTTTTTCAAAGGATAAGTTTAGCTTTAGCTACTTCTTGATTCAGTTTTTGAGGTAGATCCACTTACTTGCTTTACTTCTGTCTTCACTAAATTCAGACCCATGAAAAATAGACCAATTTACCTCATTTGTTTTTTTCTTATCCTTTCTTGCGCTCCCAAAGAAAAGGAAGCTGAGACGCCATCCACCGCTAGTTCAGAAACCAACCTAAATAATGCTGCCATGCCAGATTCCGTTCTTCGCCATGTAGTCCTTTTTGGATTTAAGGCAACTTCCTCTCAGCAAGATGTCGATGGGATTGTTGCTGCTTTTCAAGCATTGCCCTCAAAAATTACCGAGATCAAAGGTTTTGAGTGGGGAACCAATTCCAGTCCGGAAGGACTCAACCAGGGCTTAACGCATGCATTTACCGTGACCTTCCACTCGGATGCAGATCGAGATGCATACATTCCTCATCCTGCGCATCAGGAATTTGTGGGTCTGTTAGGGCCACATTTGGATAAGGTGACCGTAATTGATTATTGGACGAAAGAGTAACATACCTGCCTGCCTTCCGCAGGCAGGCGGCAGGCGGGCTTTCTTTGTCTTACAAACCAATTCCCTTTAAATTGAGTTGATCGGTATGCAGTATTCACTCCTCCCTCAGGAATCTGGGAACCTGCTTCCTTTTCAAGGGGAAGCCTTTTTCCATCCCGATTTTTTTTCTGTAGAAGAAGCGGATCGATATTTCAAAGGGCTTCAGGAGGGATTAGCTTGGCTACAGGAGCCAATCTGGATGTTTGGCAAGCAAATCCTTCAGCCTCGACTTACGGCGCTCTATGGGGACCCTAAGGTGCGGTATGGGTATTCTGGGATTGCGATGGAAGCATTACCATTCACAACGGAATTGGAACAAATCAAAAAGCGGTTGGAGGAATTCACGCAGCATGAGTTCACGCACGTGCTCTGCAACTATTACCGTGATGGTCAGGACAGCATGGGTTGGCATCGTGACAACGAAGCTGTGCTAGGAAGAAACCCTAAAATAGCGTCAATCACCTTTGGAGCTAGCCGATCTTTTCAACTCCGGCCCTACACCGAAAAAGAACCTAAAGTGAATCTTGAACTCTCCCATGGAAGCCTATTGCTGATGGAAGGGGAGAGCCAGCACTACTGGGAACACCAGCTTCCCAAAACCAAAAAGGTACAAGAACCACGAATCAACCTCACTTTTCGGAAGTTACTAAGCTAGTGCAACTTGAAACAGAAGTTTAGATCTGCTTAGTCCACCACCCAGAGGTAGTCTCCGTAGCCGGTAGCTTCCATTTGGGATTTGGGGATAAACTTCATCGCTGCGGAATTCATGCAGTAGCGCAATCCAGTAGGAGCTGGTCCATCGTAAAATACATGCCCCAAATGCGAGTTGCCAAGTTTACTGCGAACCTCTACGCGCATCATGCCGAGTGTTTTGTCGACTGGCTTGTCGATGACCCGCGCATCGATTGGCTTGGTGAAACTTGGCCATCCAGAGCCTGATTCGTATTTGTCTTTGGAACTGAATAGGGGGGTACCAGTCACGACACAAACATAGATTCCATCTTCCTTGTTGCCGTTGTATTCGTTATTGAAAGCAAATTCGGTGGCACCTTCCATAGTCACTTCGTACTGCAGCTCGTTCAACTCTTTTTTGAGTTCATTTTTGGATGGAGCTGGGTATTTTTTAGCAGTCAATTCAGGCCAGTGCTTTTGGATAAACGCATCCCTACCCGAACCTCTTCGGTAGGCATAGTAATCTTGAGGGCTCTTTTTGTAGTAATCCTGGTGATAGTCCTCAGCAGGATAGAAGTTGGTAAACTTGATGATGGGAGTGGCTACAGGCTTGGAGAATCGCTTGGACTGATCCAGGCGCTTTTTGCTTTCCTCAGCTACCTTTTTTTGTTGGTCGTTGTGAAAGAAGATGGCAGACTCGTATTGCGTACCTCGATCAAAAAATGATCCCCCCACATCCGTAGGGTCGTAGGTTTGCCAGAAAATATCCACCAGTTCAGCATAGCTGATCACCTCTGGGTCAAAGGTGATCTGCACCGATTCCCGGTGGGAAGTTTTGCCTCCTGCTACTTCACCGTAGGTAGGGTTCTTTTCTTTTCCTCCGGAATAGCCCGATACTACGGAAATCACCCCATCAAGGTCCTCAAATGGGGCTTCTACGCACCAAAAGCAACCTCCAGCAAAAGTAGCTACTTGCTGAGTGGCTGAGAATACTTCTTTTGGAGATTCGGTAGTTGTGGTATTTTGAGAATCTGTGGATGGGGTAGTTCCCCCGCCACAGGCAAGGAGCAGTGATACAATGAGCGCGATCATGGGATAGCTGAAGTTTGAGTTAATTTTCATTTGCAATTGGTTTCGCATGGCGGGTTGAACTGCTGCAAGCGAGTAGCAATTCAACACCAAATTCAGTCCGTCTGTTTCAAATTTAGCCGATTAATTTTGAGAGACTCCTGCTTTGCGTATGGAGGAGTCTTGCTATTTTTTTTGGGAGCTGCGTTTTTTTGATGAAAAAAGGGGAATAATTGCAGAACCCTTTTAGATTTGTATATGCCAGTTTTTTTGTTCGCTATGCATTCCTATCTAAAAACTCTCGCCTCATTTATCCCGGTAGTATTGCTTTTATCGCTATCCCTAAGTCCTTTGCAGGCTCAGGAAGCGGATTTTACTTCCTTATTTAATGGAAGATCCTTGGAAGGATGGATAGGTAACAAAAGTTCCTACCTCGTCAAAGATGGAATGATCGTCATCGAGCCCCAAGGAGGAGGAGGTGGAAATTTATACACCGAAAAGGAATACGGAAATTTTATCCTACGATTTGAGTTTCAATTGACTCCTGGAGCCAACAATGGGTTGGGGATTCATGCACCCTTGGAAGGGGATGCGGCTTATGTGGGCAAGGAACTCCAGATTTTGGACAATGAAGCAGAAAAATATGCAACCCTACAGCCCTACCAATACCATGGTTCGGTGTATGGTGTAATTGCTGCCAAGCGGGGTTATTTGCGGCCTACAGGAGAATGGAACCAGCAGGAGGTACGCGTACAGCATCCTTACATCACCGTTGTACTCAATGGAGAGGTGATCTTGGAAGGCAATTACCTGGAAGCCAGTAAAAATGGTACGCTAGACAAAAAAGAACACCCAGGGCTTCAACGAAGCCGAGGACATATTGGATTTTTGGGCCATGGCGATGTGGTTCGATTCCGGAATATCAAAATAAAAGAAATACAATAAACCCACGAATGCCTCATTTACTTATGAAAAAAAATGTTCAAGTAATCGATCGTAGAAATTTTATTAAAAAGTCAGCCTTAGGAATTGCTGGCCTATCCTTGGCCCCGGCTCTACTGGCCAAAGTAACTGCCAATGGCAAACTCCGTACCGTTCACATCGGTTTGGGAGGAATGGGAATGGAGGATTTGCGAGCCATCTCCAGCCATGCCATGGTAGAAGTTGTGGGGCTTTGTGATGTGGACTCAAATGCCTTGAGTAATGCTACTGCTCTTTTTCCTAAAGCAAAGACCTACGTGGATTACCGCGCGCTCTTGAGTGAAATGGAAGATCAGTTTGATGCGGTCGTGGTATCCACACCAGACCATACCCATGCGCCAGCCTCTTTGATGGCTATGGAGATGAACAAGGCGGTATACTGTCAAAAACCATTGACTCACCATGTCACCGAGGCGAGAGCCATGAAAAAGATGGCCGAAGACAAAAAGCTGGTTACTCAAATGGGGATCCAGGTGCATTCGTTTTACGATTACAAACTGGCTACGCTACTCATCCAATCCGGAATTATTGGGAAGGTGCATACGGTTCGTGCTTGGTCTCCCA
>JBIIGH010000234.1:0-3695 GCA_044236565.1 Algoriphagus sp.
TCCCCTTACTGGAGGTCCTTCCGAGGCATTAGGCATCCAATCGGGAGACCAGATTATTTCCGTAGACGGCAAGACCGTGGCGGGTATTGGCATCACCAACCGGCAGGTATTTGACTACCTCAGAGGTCCTAGCGGATCCAAGGTGGCCGTAGAGATCAAGCGCAAGAATGCGCCCAAACTCATTCCTTACCAGATCACGCGTGCCAAAATCCCACAATACAGCATCAATGCTACCTACATGGTAGACCAAGAAATAGGCTACATCAAGGTGACCCGATTTGCGGCAACTACCTACGATGAGTTCCGGAAATCGGTGGCAGACCTTCAGGCCAAAGGGATGAAGAAACTGATTATTGACTTGCAAGGCAATCCTGGCGGCTACATGGGTGCAGCGATTTACATGGTCGACGAGCTCCTTGGCGGCCGAGACCTAATTGTGTCACAGGTAGGCAAAGTGAGTCAGTACAACAACAAGGCCTATGCCTCCAAGCCGGGCATGTTTGAGGAGGGCTCGGTGATTATTTTAATCAACGAGGGCTCTGCTTCTGCTTCGGAGATTATGGCCGGAGCAATCCAAGACAATGACCGTGGGCTGATTGTCGGCAGAAGATCTTTCGGCAAGGGCTTGGTTCAAATGCCCATCGACCTATCCGATGGTGCCGAGCTGCGCTTGACCATTGCGCGCTACTTTACACCTTCAGGAAGATCCATTCAGAAGCCGTATGATAGTGACTACGAGGCTTATGAAACGGACCTCAACAACCGCTACGAGAAGGGCGAGTTTTTCTCTGCGGACAGCATACAGTTTAACGACAGCCTTAAGTACAAAACCAAAAAGGGGCGTACCGTCTATGGCGGTGGAGGCATCATGCCGGATTACTTTGTTCCCCTCGATACCACGATGAATAGTGCCTATGTCAACAAGCTCTTTTCGACGGATGCATCACGGGAGTACTTGCTCGACTATGTAAGCAAAAACAAGAGCAAATTTTCAAAGATCTCCGTAGAAGATTACTACAAGACTTTCAAGGTCAGCGACGCGATGTTGATGGACTTGGCGGACTTTGGAAAGAAAAATAAGGTGGAATTTGATGCGAAGGATTTTGCGAAGTCCAAGGAATACCTGCGCATCTTGATCAAGGCGCACCTAGGGCGACAGCTTTACGACGACAGCGCCTTCTACAAGGTCATCAACGACATCAACGAGGTCTACCAGCAGGCCATCAAGCTGTTTGGAGAGGCGGATAAGATCAACCTTTGAGGTCTCCAAGACCTCGAAGGTTTTTTTAATTTAAATCTTCTATGTCGCTCCTCTGGAGCTTGCCTAAAAATTAACTTACCGTTTTCTATTGACATATTACCCCCGTAATTCTACGGGGCAGGCACCTCTGGGGCAAATATCCGTTGTTATACATCTTCCGATTTGGCGGTTAGTTCGGAAACCTGCTCCGGAGGAGTAGCATGTTAATAGAAAATTAGAAATTCAACATCTGGTGCGCTCCGGAGGTGCGCTATATGGTAAGTTTTTTATGTCGCTCCTCTGGTGCTTGCCTAAAAATTAACTTACCGTTTTCTATTAACATATTTCCCCCGTAATTCTACGGGGCAGGCACCTCCGGGGTAAAGGAGAAATGTCTTAGTTTCTCCTTTTCTGCTCCAGAGGAGCAAAATGTTAATAGAAATACAAGCTAAAGGTACAGGGCGCGCTCCGGAGGTGCGCTATAGGTTTGGGATCCTACTTCACCACGATCAATTCGGAGGTAGGTACACGGAAGCGTTCTCCGTAGATGCCTTCGGGCATTCCTTTGCCGCAGGCGATAATCATCGCGATCTCGGATCCAGAAGGGAGGTTGAGGAGCTTTTTGACCCGCTTGGAATCAAAGCCCTCCATGGGACAGGTATCGTAGCCGGCCGCTTTCATGCCCAACATAAAGGTCATGCTCGCCAAAGAAGCACTCTTGTGAACAGAGATCCTTACGGCTGTTTCACTCACCTCCCGCACCATGGGTTTGCGGAGGCCTTGGGTGATCGCAATTAATTTTTTGGCAACCGACCAGCCTGGAAATTTGTTGTAAAGCATGGGGACCAACTTGCCGTAGTAGCGGAGGGCCAACTTTACTTTTTTATCCCCTTCCCCGGATGCCGAAGCTGTGATAAAGTCAAAATTGGCTTTGGCATGGTCCTTCCATCGGTCGCGTCGGGTGAGTACCAGCACCAACTCCCGAGCGGTAGTGGCTGCTTTCTGTCCCATGCAGAGCTGGGCCAAGCGATCCTTGAGGGGAGAGTACTCCGGCACGCGCACAAACTGGTAGAGCTGCAGGTTGGAGCTGTTGGGCGAAAGGATGGCCGCCTCCAAGCATTTTTGAACGATGGTGCCGTCAAAATTGTCGGTTTGGTCGAATACACGTACAGATCGACGCTGGCTTACTGCCTCAAAAAAATTCAGGTCCTGTTTCATTTGCTACTTTTAACTTTTTTTGATTGGTAAAGATGGCCATAATTTTGAAGTTTACGTTTCAGAATTTAAACCTGATTTTGCCTATGTTTTTTACACTCATTCGCCTGCAATACCTGAAGAGTATTCGCTCCACCAGTTTTGCGAAAAGTGCGCTCGCTACGGGATTTTTGGTATTTATTGCGCTGCTGCTCTTGAGCTATGTGTTTTTGGCAGGCCTTTTTCTAGGGCGAATTATCGACATGCTGGCCGAGGGCAAGGAACCCATTGCCTTTCTCAATTCGGTTTTGATCTACTTTTTTCTGGGGGAATTTATGTACCGCTACTTTATTCAAAAGTTGCCGGTCGTGGATCTAGAAAGCTTGCTCCATCTCCCCATCGGGAAAAAGAAAATCGTATCGATCTTATTGCTCCGCTCCTTTTTGTCTCCGCTCAATGTGATCGCCTTGCTGCTATTTCTTCCCTTTGGAGTGGAGGCCGTGCAGGAGGAATATGGGGTAATTGGGCTAGTATCATGGTTGGGTACCTTGTTGTGCTTGAGTTGGTCCCTGCACTGGTTTATGCTCTGGTTCAAGCAGCGCTTTGAAGACAGCTTGCTGGGCCTAGGGCTGGTTTTTGTGGTAGTCCTACTTTCTGGTGGATCGACCTACCTGGGTTGGTTCAATGTAGGCGCTATCGTCGCTCCTTTCTTTACTGCAGCTACGCAAAGCATGCTGCCTGTGGTAGGCGTACTTGGCCTGCTGCTTGCCTTGTTTGTGATTTGCTACCGCTATTATGTGTCCCATGCCTACTTGGAAGAGTTGGGAGAGGAGGAATCGTACCGAGTTTCGGGTCAAAGTTTTGGACTTTTTTCCCACTTTGGAGTGGCTGGGGAGCTGGCCAATTTGGAGTGGAAATTGATCCTGCGACACAAGAAAAGTAGAACCTACCTGATGCTTTCCGCCTTCTTCTTGCTGTATGGATTGATCTTCTATACCAATCCTGCCTATCAGAGTGAATCAGGGATTTCTCCCATTTACATTTTTGTAGGCGTCTTCATTACAGGGATTTTTATGATCCAGTATGGGCAACTGTTTTTGAGTTGGAACTCTTCCAATTTTGATTTTTTCCTGATGCAAAAAGGAGGCTTGGAAGCCCTGGTGCGCGCCAAGTACCTGCTCTTTCTTGGGATTTCTGGGGTTTGTTTCTTGGCTTCGGTGCCCTACGTGTACTTTGGTTGGGACATTTTGCTGGTGCATGT